>NZ_KV811042.1:0-1086 GCF_001812975.1 Rothia sp. HMSC073B08
ATTCATCCGCACATGTGCGGATGAATGTGGGAGGTGTTCGGATAAAGTTGATAATCAAGGTGAAGTCTCCAGCTCCAGCTACATGGATGTGTTCTATCCGAAGTACCAGGTGACCTGGGATATGATGAACGTTGCCGGTCCGAACAGCATGTTCATGCACTGCCTGCCCGCCAACCGTGGCGAGGAAGTCGTCGACGAGGTCATGGACGATCCCGAGCGCTCCCTGTGCTGGGTCGAGGCCGAGAACCGCAAGCACTCCATTCGCGCCATCCTGGCCACTCTGTGCCCCCAGAGCGAGCCCGACGAGCAGAAGGCTGCGGCATACCGCGCCACCATCAATGAGCGCATGGCCGCTCTCGGTAAGCACGGTCTGTAAGACGTACCAGGTCGGGCGAGCTACGGCTCGCCCGCCTTCGCAGGAGATGGGCGACCTCATGGCCATCGGCGAGGAGAACTGCAAGGTCTCCGACGACAACCGAGTGCATCAAGGGCGCCGACTTCATCTACACCGACGTGTGGTATGGCCTGTACGATGCTTTCTGATGGGCGGCAGCAGATGCTTGTCTCTTGCTGCCCATCATCTGCGCCACTGCGCGTAGGCACTGGCGCCCTGTCTGAAGTTAAACAGACCTTTCGAGTGTGCACGAAGTGATTGCGCCAACAACGAAGCCCCAACCTGCTCGCTAACTCATGGGCAAGCCACCTGAGACTACTCATTTCCCCTACTAGCAATGAAGGCCTGCAACCTGCAGTTTTGCAAACTGCTTGAAAGGCGCCTGCGTTGATTCACTTCCTATTGCAGCTGGCGGCTCGCACACGAAAAGGCACTTGAGTTTCAAAGCGGGCGTTTTCGTCGATATCGAACCTCTAAAGGCTGTCCGCCGTGCCCTTTGGGACAAAAACGAAAACTCAAAGCCCCGAGTTTGGAATGAGTTTTTGAGATTGCCCCGGCTTTTGTCCCCGAAGCCGATGAAACACGACATAGTGTTACTTGGCGGCACTCGGTTTGAGACGGCATCGAAAACTGAGGACAACTGGAATGTCGGGACAGTAAAACGGCTCTTCAGAGTTGAGTGTGGTTGGAGG
>NZ_KV811043.1:0-1431 GCF_001812975.1 Rothia sp. HMSC073B08
AAGTAACCTTCAACGGAGAAGCCAACTTCTCCGCCCAAGGCGATATAAAAACTGTTTTCGGAGAAAAAGCCACTTTCAACGACGTACAGTTCCATAAAGAAATTTCATTTAATACAGTCATTTTTAAAGGAATTGCAGATTTTAGCACCAAAAGTATAGAATATCCTAATGAAACTTTTATGAGTGATGCGGAATTTGTAAATACGCACTTCAAAAAAACTGCAAATTTTTCACGCATACATTCCCATTCGAATAACAATTCCCATAAGATTTACTTTAAAGAAGTCGACTTCCACGAAGACTCCCTATTTAATGACACCATTTTTCAGACAGATGTGCACTTTGAGAAAGCTGTTTTTCATGGCGAGGCAAAATTCAACGATGCAACTTTCCTAAAGTCTGTGAAATTTTATAATAAGACAAAATTTCAGAATAAAGCCGTTTTCTCTGGACTTACTGTTTCGGAGAACACTGAGTTTGAAAGCGTATCCTTTGCCGATAAATCTTATTTCAATGGGGCTACTCTTGGAAATTCTGGAACAACAAATCAGCAAAAAACTTGTTTTTATAATTCCAGCTTTGATGGAGTTGCAGATTTTTCCAATATCAATTTTTGCAGCATCAATGAATTTATAGATCTCTATTTCTCTAAAGAGGTATCTTTCTACGATTCAATATTTACAGGCGATACTTCATTTATTCAACATCCTAATACGCATTTTGTATTCAATAAATTAGCTGGCCCCAAATATAACGAAAAAGCGGAATTTTCCGATGCAAAATTCGAAGGAACATTGCACTTTGAGAATATTGAATTCAATGATGGGGCAGATTTTATTAGGACAGTTTTTTACGAAGAATCAAATTTTGAAAATATTCTTTTCAAGAATTCGTCACCTGATTTTAAAGATGCAAAATTTACAGTCCATTCAAGTCATCGGTTCACAACTTCCCAGAATTCAGTTCCTTGCAGAAGGAAAAAAGTCAGAGTCCCTCGAGACAATACGTTAAAGGCACGTAAAATTCCGATTGGGTCATACTTATTTGATGATGACCCAGATAACCCAATAGCCGGACCGGCATAAAATGATTAGCCCTGTCACGCAGAGTGTGACAGGGCTAATCATTTTAATGAGATACTCCGCTTCTATGTCGAGAAATATCTCAAGGTGAGAGCCTAAAAGAGTGGGGTCCTCCCCTATGCTGGTTATAAGCCAGCACCGGAGCAGGAAGGGCACACCACCATGAACCTCAACAAACTCTTCACCGCGCTGCGACAACGCAAAAACACCCCAGCACGCAACCAGCCGGCCGAGCGGCACGAACGCTACACGCACGCCCTCGAACAATTCCTCGACGGGCAGCCCGCCACACGCCTGAGCGGGGTGTACACGCTCGTAAACCGGCTCTTCAGAGTTGAGTGTGGTTGGA
>NZ_KV811044.1:0-94603 GCF_001812975.1 Rothia sp. HMSC073B08
CCAACCACACTCAACTCTGAAGAGCCCCTTTAATACTTATAGGGAGCGTTTTTCCCTGCCCACCCTTATGAAGGTATTCATGCTCAACACTCTCAAACAGCTCAAGCACCAGCATTTTCTGGAGCAGAAGACCAAACGCCGCGCGGCACGCATCGAAAAACTCCGCGCCGCCGGCGTCACCATTGGCGACGGCACCTACGTGCATCCCAGCTCCGAAATTCTTCCAGGGGCTCGGATTGGCTCCGGTTGCTGGATTAACCGTGATATCTTTATCGACTGCGCAGTCCAGATGGGCGACCGCGTCTACCTGGGCCCGCGCGTCACCCTATGCACCGCAAGCCACGAGATGGGTCCCTCACGCCAGCGTGCAGGAAAAAATGTTGAGGCTCCTATCGTGATTGGTGACGGTTCCTGGCTCGGCCAGAACGTGTCCGTCATTGCTGGCGTCACCATCGGCGCCGGATGCATGATTGCCGCGGGTGCTGTGGTGGTCTCCGACTGCGAGCCGAATGGCCTGTACGCCGGTGTCCCCGCCCGCCGAGTCAGGGAACTCGGTGAATAACATGAGCGAACAGTACGCGTACGAAGCCTCCGTCGTGATTCCTGTCTACAACGGCGCCGCATTCATTGAAAAGCAGCTACAAGCCCTGGCTGAACAGCAAACTAGCCGCTCTTTCGAGGTGCTGGTCAGCGACAACGGTAGCACTGATAATACCCGCGCACTGGTAGAGAGGTTCAACGCCCCCTACCCGTTGCGTTGGGTAGATTCCAGCAACATTAAGGGCCCCGCTAATGCCCGTAACGTTGGTGCGTTGGAAGCCCGAGGCAAGATTCTTGTCTACTGTGACTCGGACGACTACGTGGAAACCGGATGGTTGGAAGGCCACCTAGCGGTACACGACAGGCACAGCCCCGCGCTCGTTTCGGGAGCTAACCTGCACAATACCAATCCCACTGAGGTGCTCAAAGCCTACGGCGTGCCCCTCGATTCTGACGAGAAGGTCTTAGAGAACAGCTCCCTCGTGGAGACCGAAGACCAGGTACCTCCCTTCGCGGGTTTCCTGCCCTCAATTACCGGTTGCAATTTCTCCGTCCCGCGCGATGTATACATACGTAACGGCGGCATGGATTGTAGCTACATCGCGGGGTCCGAAGAGACTGATTTCTCCTGGCGCGTGAGCCTAAGCGGCGTGCCCTTCTACAAGACCTACGCCTCGCTGGTACGCTACCGTCTTCGCTCCACCCCAAAGCAGATTTTCCGTCAGCAACGTAACTACCAGCACTACCGCATGCTCCTCTGGGCTCGTTTCAAGGACCGGGGTATGACCGGCCCGAGCATCAAGTACTCGGTTATTGCTCTGGCGAAGTCCCTACCGCTGCTACTCTTCCCTGCTACTCGTTTGGTGGGTGCACGAGAAGCCGGTGCAAACCTAGGCGCTCTCAAGGGGATGCTCCAATACCGTTTCCATGCGGTCCCGGAACGTCAGCTCATGGGATAATAACGTATCTTTCGATGCACCTCTAATGGTTAGCCTGCAGAGGATATAGAAGAATGCCGGTTCTAGAGTAAATCTAGAACCGGCATTCTTCTATATAAGCATTCCTCGGTGCTTACAGCTAACGGTGGATAGAGCCAAAAACCTTCTCCCAACACTGAACAATATATTCGGGAGAGAAAATAGAGGACTTCTCAACGCACAAAGCAGATTTTTTAGCTCTCAATTCATCATCACCTATAGCCAGGCGTAGCTGCTTCGTCAGCGCCTCAACGCTACGTTCTTCAGCGAGATAGCCGAATTCAGGCAAATAGTCCAACAATAGATAGCTGGAGGGGTAAGAAACCAAAGGCGTACCAACGCGCATGCCCTCTTGCAAAGACATGGGGCCACCCTCAAAATCAGAGGCACAAATGGTCAATGATGCTTCAGCATAGGCTTCAAGCACCTGCTCGGAGCTCAGGGGTCCACCCACCACGATACGCTCGGCGAGGGCAGGTTCAAGGGTCTCGAGAAGTTCATGCATCTGACGCTCAGTCTCGTCATTTCCGCTGCCGTTGAGCTTCAAAGTCCATTCAGGGAACTCCGGCGCACACGCAATGAAGCTCTCCAGAATGCGCATGAGACCCTTCTCAGCCCCATAGCGGCCAATATACTGAATAACTGGCTTCTTCTGCTGAGCTATGCCCATAATCTTCTGCTGAATCTCAGGGGTGATATAAACGTTAGGGTTAAAGACAGCGTCAACCGGGCGGTTCAGCCATTCAGCAAAGAGGCGCGCGTCTCCTTCAGAAAGCGCGATGAAGGAGTCGTAGTAGCGCCCAATATCCTTAAGGGTCTTTTCACGAGTTGTGCGGTGAAAGCTGTCGAAAGCGCTGTGGAATTCGTAGAGATACCCGATCCCCTGCTTCCGCCCCTGTCGCGCATAGTCCACCAGATACTCAGCAATGTCGGTCATCGAGGTCAGAACAACGGTATCTTTGCCCAGCGACTGCAGGTAACGGCGGGTGCGCACTGCGTTATAGCGGTCCCACAGGACGGTAAATGCCTTCTTAGCCGCCAGCACGGCACCCAGCGGTCCGGGGTTGTTGTACACCAGCTTATTATGGGTGGTCTTCGAGACAAGCGAACCGGCGCGGATCACAAAATCCGGGGTCACAGCGTCAGGGTTATCTCCCGTATTGTCGTAGAGCGCCAGATAGCTAACGTTGTACCCGGCTTCTTTAAAGGCCCTGCCCAGGATCCTGTTAACGGTCGTAATACCGCCAAGAAGGCTAAAACGGTCCTGGGCGATAACAATATTTTTAACCTTCATAAGATTCTCCCTTTCCGCCAGAGAATAATAGAAGTCAGTGAGTGATAAATCGTTATCTAGTGTGACAGATATATGAGCTACGCACTAGTAACTTCGGCAGCTACGGCGTGGTGGCCCTCAACACGGAGAGAGGTAGCGAGAGCCTCTGCTCGTGCTTGAGAAGAGGCCAGTAGCAGCACGGTCGGACCGGAGCCAGACACCAGAGATGCGTGCACTGCCCCGTCATTGCGCAGGGCCAGGGTTTCAGCCAGCTGCGGGGCGCACGAGAGCGCGGGTGCCTGCAGGTCGTTACGCAACAGGGCCGCTAGGGAGGCGAGCGCCGCCTCCGAACCGTCATAAGAGTTCAGGGCTTCCAGAAGCTCTAGGGGTTCCACCAGCTCGCCGGAGGCGGGATACTCACCGGCGGCACGGCCCGCGTCCAGCTGCTTGAATACGCTGGGGGTGGAGAGGCCAAACTGCGCGGCAACAATCACCAGGTGCAGAGGTTCCCGAGGCGCCGCAATATTCTGCAGCTCGGTACCGGTCCCCTGCCCCAGTGCGAGGGCCTGCCCGAGCGCGGCACGCACGCTAAAGGGAATATCGGCGCCCAGTTGCGCGGCAAGACGTTCATAATCCGTCTGGGTCAGGAGCGCACCGGTGCGGCCGGTTGCGTGCAGATAGCGGTCCGTAGCAATGAGGGCGGCAGCCGCGTCCGCTGAACCGCCCGCCATGCCACCGGCCACGGGTACAGCCTTCGCAATGTGCAGGTGCAGCGCCGGCGTGGATTCAACGCCGTGCCCAGAAATACCGTGTTCGGCAAGAATCAGCTCGGCGGCACGGTATACGAGGTTCCGCTCGTCCATCGGCACGTCGGCGGGATCGAACTGGCCAGCCTGCATCTGCTGATCCACCAGGGAACCGGGCACAATATCCATGCTCAGGCTCAGGCCCTGAGTCTGCCCTTCAGAGACGGTGACGGTCTCGGTCAGAGAAACCGCAGCAAAAAGCGTGGTCAGCGGATGGTAGCCGTCCGGGCGAACGTCCCCCACAGCAAGGTACAGGTTTACCTTTCCGGGGGCATCAACCGAAATAGCAGTCTGGGAGGCGGTACTCATCAGCGCATACACCTTTCGCGCGGAAACTCGCTTAAGAACATCAATGAAAAATTCGGTGCAGGAGGAAACTACTCTGCGGCAGGCTCAGCCGGGACGGTCAGCGAAGCCTCCGCGATACGGATAAAGCCGTGGATGTCCAGCTTCTCACCGCGCTCGGTCGGGGCGATACCGGCAGCCACCAAAATCTGCTCCGCACGCGCACCCGAGCCCGCCCAGGAGCTCAACGCAGCGCGCAGGGTCTTACGGCGCTGGGCGAAGGCCGCATCGATAATCGTGAACACCAGGTCACGGTCCACGGTTGAGAGAGGCTCCTCGCGCATGCGGAAGCCCACCAAACCGGAGTTAATCTTCGGGGCCGGCCAGAACACATTCTTGCCGATAACACCCGCCTTGTACACCTCGGCGTACCAATTGGCCTTGACCGAGGGAACACCGTAAATCTTCGAACCCGGAGTCGCCGAAAGACGGTCGGCAACCTCGTCCTGAACCATCACCAGCGCGTGACGGATGCTCGGGAACTGCCCGAACAGGTGCAGGAGCACCGGCACCGCCACGTTGTAGGGCAGGTTCGCTACCAGGGCGGCCGGGGTGCGGGGAAGCTCGGTCACCTTCAGCGCATCCATCAGCACCACATCGATATCACCCGCCTTCTCGGGACGGAACTTCTCAATGGTGTGCGGGAGTTGCCGAGCCAGCGGCGGATCGATCTCCACCGCGACCATGTCCTTCGCCGCGTCCAGAATACCGAGGGTCAACGAGCCCAGACCCGGGCCGACCTCCAGCACCGTCTCCTCAGATGAAATCTCCGCGGCATTGACAATACGACGAATCGTATTGGGGTCAATCACAAAGTTCTGCCCAAGAGTCTTCGTGGGTCGAATGTCGAGGCTCTCAGCGAGCTCGCGAATCTCGGCCGGTCCGAGCAGGGGCAGATTGTTCACAGTATTCCTTCGGTTAGGTGGAGGGTGCTACCTTCCAGGTTACCGTGCCAGGCGGTGCTTCACATCTTCAACGGTAGACAACCAAGCGGTCTTAGCTATGGCCGTACGTACCTTCAGAGCCAGCAGGACACGCGGGAAATCAACGATATTGTTCGTCTATAGACCTTAGACGGCGTTTCAATATGGCGAATATTTGAGGTCGGTGATGAGGCGCGGGATTATTCCCAGCCGCGCAGATTGGGCTACGCGTAGCGCACATCCGCGCCCAATGCTGAATACAACATGCACCAATCTCAGATGTTCCAAGAATAAGACGCCATATGTTGCAGCTCTACTGGTGCCTAACAAACGAGTACCCCCTCCCTATCGTGTGTGCGATAGGGAGGGGGTAAAAGTCAGGCAGAAGCCCCACATATCAATTTTTATGTGATAGCAGTAGCCCATTCCGTCTCTGGGTTACCGTCCCAGGTGCCGCTTCAAATCCTCAAAAGTTGCCTCCAGGACATTCTTTGCATTCTGCAAACGCTTCCTCGGCGCCAGGGCGATGCGCAACCGGTCGATAAAACCGGTACCATACTGCGTGCTCTTGAGACTTTCTAAGTGACGAACGCCAGAAGTTTGAATGAGGCTAGTACCTTCCCAACCGCACAGGCCGGGCTGCACCAAATATACGTCTACTCCCCATTCTCGGTAGAGAGAATAATCATCAGCAACAACGCCGGGAACCGTCTCGCCATAACATTCTACGAGTCGTTCAGCTCCAGAGCGCGAAAGAAGATACAAGGCAGCACCGTACAGAGGCTTTGAACCATAGGTACGACCCATACGGTACTTGCCGTACACAAAAGGAGCAAGCAACGAAAGACGGGGATAATCAACCTGCGGGTTCAACTTGCCAGCTTCAGAAGCGTAGATATCGCCCAGATTAACCATCTGCACGTGAGGATACTTTTCGATAATCCTCTCCACTACAGGCTGCAGGTCAGGGGAAATGAGGACATCGTCCTCTGCTAGCAAAGCCCAGTCGGCATCTGAAGCGAGGAAGTCCTTCCACATGTGGTAGTGGCTCAAAGCGCAACCCTTTTCGGAAGGCCTCGGCTCTTTACCGTAACGAGTCAAGAACAGCTTGCTATCGAATTGTGCATCAGTGAGGTAATCATCACGGTTATCCACCGCAGAATAACGCTGGAAATCTTGAGCAGGTGCCCCCACCGAGAAGAAAGAATCAAACCGGTTAGCGCCGTCCAGTCCCAGAACGTATTTCAGAATTTTTGCCATGAATTTCCCCTTTACTCCGCCTTACCCAGGCGGTGCTTCACCTCATCAAAAGTGGCTTCCAGAGCATTCTTAGCATTTGTAATACGCTTCTTGGGCGCCAAAGCAATACGCAAACGGTCAAGAGGGCCAGTACCGTGTTGGAGACTATTCACCTTATCCAGATGACGCTTACCAGATTCCAGAATAACGCTACTACCCTCCCAGCCGCACAGACCAGGCTGCACAAAACGCACATCCACGCCCCACTGCTGGTACAGCTTATAGTCATCAGCCACAGTACCCGGAACCTTACTCTCGAATTGCTTGAGCAACAGCTCAGCACCCGATCGGGAAATCAGATACAGGCCAGTACAAACCAAAGGCCAGCTACCGTACGGCTTACCCATACGGTACTTGCCGTATACGAAGGGAGACAACAACGACAAGCGAATATACTCCACGTGCGGATTCAATTTGCCAGCGTCATTCGCAAAAGAATCACAAAGGTTCACCAGTTGTACCTGCGGATACTTCGTGATAATTGCGTTCACCACCGCCTCAGCGTCAGGAGAAATAAGGATGTCGTCTTCAGCAATCAGCGCCCAATCAGCGTCACTAGCGACGAAGTCACGCCACATCTTCACGTGGCTGAGCATACACCCCTTCTCAGCGGGGTTAGGGTCACAATGCCAACGACTACGGAAAAACTCTACGTCAAACTCTTCATCGGTGACGTGGTTATCGCGGTTGTCCACCGCGGAGTAACGGACAAACCCCTGTGCGGGAGCGCCCACAGAATAGAACGAGTCAAAACGGTTAGCACCATCCAGGCCCAGAACATATTTAGTAATTCTCATCAAAAGAATTCTCCGATTTCATGATGACGTCGCATGGGGAGCACATAGTGCTTAGAGGGGAACCCGGACATGGCACATGTCGTGCAAACGTCAGGTGGTTGGGGTATCTCTATCTACGACTTCCGGAAGAGAATATTTATTATGAGAGTGAATAATATGAAACTATCACAGAAACATGCACATTCGCTAATAAAAAGATAATGCACAATTGCAACTGTCATAGAACATCGTACTGAAAAATACACTCGCCTCATAACCTAGCAGACTAATCAGCCTACCACTGACCGTACACACGCTCCGAATTTTCGCGAATGCGGCGGCACAACGCCTCCAGCTCCTCACCGCGGTGAGCCGCCATAAAACGCACTGTGTAATTTGTCATATAAGACGCATTCGGGCGACCACGGAACGGATGCGGGGTCAAGAACGGCGCATCCGTCTCAGCCAGAATCAACTCGGGACGAGCCATCGCCAGCGATTCCTGAATACCCTTCGAGTTCTTGAAGGTAACCGTACCCGAAAAGCTCATGTACCAGCCGCGCTCGTTACAGATTGTGGCCAGCTCGGGCCCACCCGAGTAGCAGTGGAACACGGTACGTTCCGGCGCACCCTCTTCATCCAGGATCCGCACAACGTCCTCGTGCGCGTCACGGTCGTGAATCTGCAGCGCCAGGTTATGCTTCTTTGCCAGACGGATGTGCTCGCGGAAGCTGTAGTGCTGTGCTTCCTTACCCTCACCTCCGGTGCGGAAGTAGTCCAGGCCGGTCTCACCGATGGCGCGCACGCGGTCGGCGGTGGCAAGCTCGTCGAGGGTGGCGATCGCCGCCTCCAACTGTCCGGCTGCAGCCAGCTCGGGGGCGGTGTTGGGGTGAATCGCAATAGCGGCGAGGACACGCTCATCAGCCTGCGCGGCGGCGACCGCGTATAGGGAGGAGGGGATATCGCATCCGACCTGCACGATGGCGCCGATGCCGAGTTTCTCACCGGCATCGAGTGCATCGCGGGCGCTGATTTCTACTTCGCCGTCGAGCAGGTCCATGTGGGTGTGGTTATCCACAATCGGGTACGGTAGCGGCTCGGGGGCGGGCGGGAAGACCAGGTTGCGGCTACGGCCGTTCTCGCCGGTGGTGGAGCGGCGGCGGGTTCCTTCTCCGCCTTCGGCGTCGCTGATGCCGGTGTAAAGTTCCGCCTTATAGGGTGCGGGTACTTCACCGGGCACCGGCTCCCAGCCGTTAGGCAGGGTGGTTGCCTGGAGTGCCGCGGGGGTGGGCAGGGTGTAGTTCGCCAGGGCGGCGAGGGAGTTCAGATACTCCTGGGTGATTTCAGGACCGGGGTGGCTCTGACACATTGATAAATCCTCGGGATAAAACTGCGGGTGTTTTGGGTTATTCGGAGCGGGCAGCCAGGGCTGCCTCGTACAGGTCACGCTTGGAGGTGCCGGTCTCGGCAGCGACCGCGGCGCAGGCGCTCTTGAGGCGCTCGCCGCCCGCTACACGGTCGAGAACCAGCTGCACGACGTCCTGCGCTTCGGGAGTTTCGGGGGCCTGCGCGCCCTCAACAATAATGACGATTTCGCCTCGGACGCGTTCAGACTCAGCCCATTCGGCAAGCTCAGCCAGGGTACCGCGTCGAACCTCTTCGTGAAGCTTAGTTAGCTCACGGCTGACCGTTCCGCGGCGGTCAGCGCCGAAGATCTGCACGAAGTCTGCCAGGGTTGCGGCGGTGCGGTGCGGGGATTCGTAGAAAATCATGGTGCGCTCCTCTCCCGCCAGCGAGGCGAGGCGGCGCGAACGCTCGGAGCCCTTGCGGGCGAGGAAACCCTCAAAGGTAAATCGTCCGGTGGGCAGACCCGAGAGCGCGAGCGCGGTCAGTGCAGCGGAGGGGCCGGGCACCACGGTGACGGGCAGGTCGGCTTCCGCGACGGCTGCGGCGGCAACGTAGCCGGGGTCGGAGATGGTGGGCATGCCCGCATCCGAGAGCAACAGCACGCGCTGACCTTCCTGCACCGCCTGCACGATGGTTGCGCTACGTTCTTCTTCGTTATGGTCGTGGTTGACGATGACGCGACCGCGAGTGCGCACGCCAAGCCCGGAGGCGAGGGTTCGTAGCTTGCGGGTGTCTTCAACGGCGATGAGGTCTGCGGTGGCAAGAGCCGAGCGCAGTCGGTCGGAGGCGTCAGCCAGGTTGCCGATGGGGGTGCCGCCGAGGATGAGCACACCGCCTTCTTCGGAGGTGACAGCGACGTCAGCCTGGGGTGCCTCGACCGTTTCTGAGGGGTCGACGATCTCTTCGGTGTATTCTGCGGGTGCGGTCATGGCAGGCCTCGTGTCTGTGTCTGGTCTTCGTGTACCCACTAAGTGTAACGCCCGCACTCTGTCCGGCGCCGGGTGATCTTGCCGGGCGGGGCGCTGCGTCAGGCGCAGGTTCAGGGTGCTTCATATAAGCCGTTCACGGGCTGAAATGGTGCATCGTGCGTTCTGACCCTTTAGGATTGATGGGGTGAAGATACCTAAGCTACTTTCTCCCGCATCTGCCGCTCCGGTTGGTCCGGCCGATTTGACCCGTTCTTCGTCTGAACGCGGTCGTTACGGCCTCGATTCTCTGCTGGATGCGCTCGCTGTTGCCTATATTCGTGCCCCGCGTTGGGGTTGGTTGGCGCCTGCATTGATTGTGCTGGTTGCCGGCATTCTGCGTTTTTATAATTTGGCGCATCCGAATGCCATTGTTTTTGATGAGACGTACTACGCCAAGGACGCCTACTCGTATGTGCATTATGGCTATGAGTTGAGCTGGTCGAAGGACGCTAATGCTTCCTTTGCGGCGGGTCACCCGTCGGGTCTGTTGACGGATTCGCCAGAGTATGTGGTGCATCCACCGTTGGGTAAGTGGATGATTGCCGCGGGCATGGCGATTTTTGGTGATAATAATCCCTTTGGTTGGCGTGTTTCTGCTGCGGTGATTGGCACCCTGTCGGTGGCGTTGATTGCCTATGTTGGCTGGTTGCTGTTCCGTTCGATGACGGTGGCGACTATTGCGGCGTTGCTGGCTGCTGTGGATGGTCTGATGCTGGTGGAGTCTCGTTTGGCTCTGCTGGATATTTTCCAGATGTTCTGGATTCTCGCGACTTTTGTGTGTCTGGTGCTTGACCGTATTCAGGCGCGGCGCGTGTTGGCGCGCAATATTGCGGAGGCGGCACGCCAGAATAGCGGTGTGCTTCCGCCGATGCCGTGGGGCCCGAGCATGGGTCTGCGCCTGTGGCGTTTCGCTGCCGGTGTGTGTGCCGGTGCCGCGGTGGGTGTGAAGTGGAATTCGCTGTTCTTTATTGCGGCGATGGGTCTGCTGACGGTGTTCTGGGATATTAATGCTCGCCGTATTGTTGGCCTGGACAAGTGGGGTTTGACGGCGCTGGTGCGTGACGGCATCCCCGCGTTCTTCCAGATGATTGGTGTGGGTCTGCTGGTGTATCTGAGCACTTGGGCGGGCTGGTTCCAGTCGTCGAATGCGTATTTCCGCCGTTGGGCTGTTGAGAACCCGGGCAAGGGCGTCATGTGGCTTCCTGAGGATCTGCGTTCCTTGTGGGAGTATCATGTGTCGGCGTTTAAGTTCCATTCTGGTTTGAGCAGCCCGCACACGTATGCTTCGCAGGCGTGGCAGTGGCTGGTTTTGGGTCGCCCGACCTCGTACTACTATGAGTCGCCGAAGCTGGGTTCTTCGGGTTGTACCGTGAAGTCCTGTTCCGAGGCTATTTTGAATATCGGTAACCCGGCGATTTGGTGGGCGTTTATTCCGGCGATTATTGTGGCGCTTCTGGTCCTGCTGTTGAAGCGTGATTGGCGTTTTGGTGCGCTGCTAGTTGTGTTCGGTGCGGGCTATTTCCCGTGGTTTATGTACCCGACCCGCACGATGTTCTACTTCTACGCTCTGTCCTTTGAGCCGTTCCTGATCCTGCTGTTGGCGGGTGTTTTGGGTCTGGCGCTGTCGGGTGCTCGCGGTTCGGTGTTGCGTGCCCGTTTGGGCGTGACGCTGGTGGCGATTTACCTGGTGGGTGTGCTCATGTTGAGTGCGTACTTTATGCCGCTGTGGACTGCTCAGGTGATTCCGTATGAGCAGTGGTATTCGCACATGTGGTTTAAGTCCTGGATTTAGGGCTCGAGCGATACGAGCTTGGGTATAGCGAAGGGGGCTGGGTTCTACCGTGTGGTAGAGCCCAGCCCCCTTTGTTGTGCCCTTTCCGCGCTGGTTTGCACGGTGAAGCGGCTGATGATTTTAGTTCTCGCCGACTCGTGCGGAGGCGAGCTTGACGCGCAGTTCCTGGCGTTCCTGGCGGCGGCGTTCTGCCTTGAGCTTGCGGTACTTGGTGGGCCAGGTGGTCACGAGCAGGAGGATAATCTGCGCTGCTACGAG
Organism: Rothia sp. HMSC073B08; assembly: GCF_001812975.1. Lineage (NCBI taxonomy): Bacteria > Bacillati > Actinomycetota > Actinomycetes > Micrococcales > Micrococcaceae > Rothia > Rothia sp. HMSC073B08. The sequence goes on from NZ_KV811044.1 coordinate 11,365, forward strand.
GACCGCTACGGCGATTGCCGCGTCGATCCAGAATTGCGGCGGGTAGAGGCGGATCAGGGAGCTTCGTATGGAGAATTCCCAGTTGCCCTGCGGGAAGAACACCTGGTGGAAGGTAGTGAACAGCCATTCCCAACCGAAGACGCCCACGACACCGAGCACCGCAATGAGTCCCAGGGTAATCCATGCGCCGGCAAAGAGGCTACGGCGGATGGTGCCGGGGGCGCGCTCGCGCAGGGAGATGCTGCTAAAGAGCGTCAGCAGGAAGAGTGCGGCAACGGCTACGGTGGCGATGAGCAGTACCCATTTCACGTCGTGCATGTGGTTCACTTCTGCTTCTGTGAAGGCGAGGGTGTTGTCGGCACCGGTGGTGACTCGGGCGAGGTATTCGCGCGGCGCGAAGTTGTTGATGTAGTCCACGCCGTAGGAGCCCAGGCGCATCCTCTCGACGAGGTAGTAGCCGTAGCTGTCTTCGGGGAATCCGGGGCGGTGGTATTCGAGCCAGAGGAAGGGCGCGGAGGCTACAGCGCGGATTGCGATCATGAGTACGGTCAGCGGTACGGTGAGCGCGATGAGGGTTGCGCGGAGCTTGAGGAAGCGCGGGGTGTCTTCCACGGCGTCTTCGCGGGCTGCGGCGCGTTCTGCAGCTTCGGGCGAGGCAGCCAGGGAAGATAGCGGTGCGTTGGGGTCCGCGACCGCGTGGGTGTGACCGGTGCGGGTGGTTTCGGTGCGGTACTTGCGTCCGGCGGTGGAGGCGCTTGCCGCCTCCACGGTAGCGACGGTTTCTGCTTCAGCCGCATTTTCGGCTTCTGCTGCTGCAGCTGCTTCTGCTTCGGCTGCCCTCTGCATGGTTTCGCGGTTGAGGTCGCTGAGGGTCGGATTTTTGGGGGTGCTCTGCGAGTCACGCACGAGGGGCACGAAGCCGGTGGAGACGTTGGTGCGGGTGCGTACGCGGGTACCGACACCCTGTTCGCGGAGTTTGCTGCGTGCGGGGACGACGGGTACGGAACCGGTAGGCAGGTCGGGTTCTTCGGCGACGGTGGGTACGTCTGCTACGATGCGTCCGAAGGCTCCGGTGTGCGGTGCCGGTTCGCTGGTCACGGTCTCTGCTCGGCGAGCTTTGAGGAGTTCTTCGGCGCTATTTCGACGGATGGCCGGGCGCAGTGCGCCCCACATTCCTCGGTGTGTTTCTTTGCTCATGGATCTCGCGTTCTTTTCGAGTGAATGGTGTTTGAGTGAGTTGCGGGTGTCTGTACTATCTGCCAGTTTCTCATACGCAAAGAACCTTCCGCATGAATTCACGGAAGGTTCTTTGCATTCGGGTGTTTAAATTCTTGGGTTCGAATTCTAGGATTCGGTGGTGTCCGAACCCTGGACGGGTACCTTGTAGACCACTCGCCAACCCTGCGGTGCCGTCAGCCGTGCAGCGTGATCATCGCAGAGGTCGTAGGCGTGGGGCTCACGAAATTCAGAGAGAGCGCCAATGATGGCCGTGGAGTCTGCGTAGGAGTACTGGAGAGTAACAGTCGCCTCTCGCTGGCAGGTCTGGCGGGAGCACAGTCGTGCGGTCTGCATGTGGGTGGTACCTTCCTGGCTTAGTTCGCCTGCTTACGCAGTCGGCGGCGTTCACGTTCTGACAGGCCGCCCCAGATTCCGAAGCGCTCGTCATTGTCCATTGCATATTGTAGACATTCTTCGCGCACGGGGCATACACCGCATACCCTTTTGGCGTCTCGGGTGGAGCCACCTTTCTCGGGGAAGAAGGCTTCGGGGTCGGTTTGGGCGCAGAGCGCTTCAGCTTGCCAGGCGAGTTCTCCGTCTTCGCCTTCGGTTCCGTAGAGTCCTGCCGCTGCGGTCCATACGTCGGTGCAGGCAGGAGCGTTTCGTTCTGCGTCTGCTAGAAAGGCGTCGGCGGCTTTTTCGAGGGATTGAGTGGGATTCATGCTACGGTGCTGAGCGCCTGATGCGCGCGCGGCCGCGATGGAGCGGTCCGATGCAATGTAGGAGCCCATGGGTTTTCCTTCCGTGTTCTCATTGTGAGCTTAATGAGTCTGCGGATCCGTCGTGGACGGAATCTTAGTGTGTATGGTGTGGCATGGTTTGCTCTGGCCTCTACGGTCCCCCAAAGCAAACGTGCTTATATATCTATTAGACGTGCGACACGCCGATTCGTCAAACTAGACTTAAACAATATTTAGATGTATGTGTTGCGGGCGTCATATTTAATGTAAATTTGACCTTTATACATTTTTACGCCTGCCACCCCTCCTTGCTTGCAACCAAGGGCTACCTCAAGTTTTCCACTCCTCATATTGGCACCCACTAGGGCGGTAGCCCACAGAAAATCCGCATTCTGACCGCAAATATAGATCCCCGGTTTAGGTGTCCACACCACCTCTGCAGAAACAAAGAAGATAATTAGATGAAAAAAGTTTATCTTTTCTCACCATGCAGTTTCTGAATATTTTTTCGGGGCATTGCGAAGCATTTACATTTCAAATTCATATTTATGCCATATTTCAAATGCACTTTAGATCTGTCAAATATTTTCAGGTATTAGGTTTTTACAAGCCCCTTAGGAGCTTTTGCTTTACGCCTGTATCTTTAGCCCAGTGTTTCGCGTCCTTCCCAATGCCCTCAACCAGCGACGTTAGAGGTGCTGTAGAGTGAAACACATGGTTACTCTCTCCCCCGCCGGCGCATCCATGCCCACAACTCTGAATCGCTTCTTTGAGAAGCTCAGCAGCCTGCAGACCCCCGCCCTCATCTGGTACTCGGCAAACGGCGAGCGCATCGAGCTCTCCGGCAGGGTCCTCATGAATTGGGTTGATAAGAGCGCAAACCTGCTGGTTGAAGAATGCGAGCTGGAGCCCGGTGAGGGTTTTGATCTGCAGGCACCCCTGCACTGGCGCACTATTGTTCTGGGCTTAGCGGCGTTGCGCGTGGGCGCTCTGCTACAGCGGGATGAGCCGCTGGTTGCTGCGGTCTGCTCCGAGCAGGAGGCGGGCTATACGAATGACCCCGCGTACCTTTTGGCGGTTGACCGTGCACCGCTGGCTCTTTCTTACGCCGGCGATCTGCAGTCGCTGGCTCCGCACGCCGAGGAGGTGCTCGATTACTGCGCTCTGGTGCGTAGCTTTGGCGACCAGTACTCGGGTCTACTTCCCGATGATTCGGTAGAAATCATTGAGGGTTTCAGCTACGCGGAAGCCTACGAGCAGGCTCTCACGCAGGCACAGGCCTATCGTACGGCGGGCTATACGCTACCTTCGGGGCAGCGTGCGCTCGCTTTGGAGTTGAGCCCCGACTACGGTTTTGATGCCTCGGAGGCGACCTTGAGCACCCTGTTGGAGGTTCTGGCGATTTTGCTCTCCGGCCATGCGGTGTTTGTGGCTGACCCGAACGTCAACTGGCAGGGTGAGCAGCTTGCATCCCTGATGGCGTCCGAGCGTGCGGCGGAGATTCCCCGCGGCGAGTGATTCTTCCAAGTTTCCTGGATTTTAAAAAACTTATCCCCCGATACGCGCCGTATCGGGGGATAAGTTTTTAGAACACGTCTTAGCTGATGGTCGGTGTTAGGCGGGGTCTAGGAGTTCTGCGAACCGGGCTTCGCCTGCGACTCGGGTGCGGTTGCTTCAGAGGTAGCCTTACGTGCTACAGGCTCTTCGCCGTCGAGAATGGCGGCAGCTTCGTCAAACATGCGGCCGAGCTCTTCGTGGTCGGTGCCTTCACCTTCGTCAACCTTCTGGCGGTGCGAACCATACACCCAGAAGCGGTAGAGGAAGTAGCGAAGAATGGTGCCCAGAATGGTACCGATGATTGTACCGGAGATGAAGGACGCCTCGGGGGTGCGCAGGTTCAGCACGTAGGTACTGAATGCCACACAGCCTGCCTCAACGAGGATGCCGAGCAGGTTCACCAGGCCAAATTCGATGGCTTCGCGCTTCCAGTTTTCGGAGCGGGAGTCGCGGAAGGTCCACAGGCGGTTCATGAGCCACGAGAAGATGGTTGCAACGATACTTGCAATAATCTTCGCCTTGGTGTGAGCCTCCGACATGACGGTTATCATCAGCACCCACACCGTCACAGAGTTCACGATGAAGGCGGCGCCGCCCACGGTACCGAATTTGAGAACCTCAATACCGTAGCTGTCCCAGAGGGATTTCAAGCGTTCGGTGAGGGTCGGTTTCGTCTGTGCGCTCATGCGGGACCTATCTAGAGGAGTTCAGGGGAAAGAGCTGGCACTGTTACGGCGGGTGTCATTCATGCCGCCACTATGGAGTGCGTCAGCCTCTTTTACAAGCTCTTATATGTTATTACAGTCCCGGTTGGTTGTTTGTACCTTTGAGAGTTTTTCCACGGACCTCCCAGCTAACGAGACATTCCCTTTCATCTCACGTTGACTGGGCAGAAGGCAGGTTTTTACGATTTCTTCCGGCTTTTACGCCCAAATATTGGGCTCTGCCGCCCAGCTAAACCCATTCTGTGACCTTAATGTGGTCTTGCTCCCATAAGCACTCTGAAACCGGTACACTTAGGTGCTGTGACTTACCCTGTGACTGGACCCGTAATTGGCGTCATCGGCGGAGGCCAGCTGGCCCGCATGATGGCTCCCGCAGCAACTAACCTTGGCCTGAACCTGCAGATTCTCGCGGAGGCGCCCACCGTCGGCGCCGTGGCAGCGGTACGTACCGCCCCCGTCGGGGACTACAAAGATCTGGACACCCTCCGCGAATTTGCTCGCGGCAAGGATGTCATCACTTTCGACCATGAGCATGTGCCCACCGAATTTCTGCGCACCCTCATGGCGGAGGGTGTGAATGTTCAGCCCCGTCCCGAAGCTCTCCAGTACGCTCAGGACAAGCTCCTGATGCGCGCCGCTATTGAGCGTCTGGGCCTGCCGAACCCCCGCTGGGCTAAGGTTTCTACCCTGGACGAACTACTCGCCTTCGGCGATGAAATCGGCTGGCCCGTGGTGCTGAAGACCCCGCGCGGCGGCTACGACGGCAAGGGCGTACTCGTTCTGGATTCCCCCGAGGAGGCTCGCGAGCGCAGCGCCGAATGGTTCGAGCAGCTGCCTTCCCGCACCGATTTCTCCGCTCTACTTGCCGAGGAGAAAGTACCCTTCACCCGTGAGCTCTCCGCTCTAGTGGCTCGCCGTGAAAGCGGCGAGGTGCGCCCCTGGCCGGTCGTTGAGACGATTCAGGTGAACTCCATCTGTGATGAGGTTATTGCACCCGCACAGGACCTGGACCCCGAGATCGCTGAGGCTGCCGCAGCCGCTGCGGTGACCATTGCCTCCGAGCTGGGCGTGACCGGTGTAATGGCAGCTGAGCTTTTCGAGGTGCCCGGCTCCCCCGCCGGCTTCTACATCAACGAGCTGGCGATGCGCCCGCACAACACCGGCCACTGGACTCAGGACGGCTCGGTGACCAGCCAGTTCGAGCAGCACCTGCGTGCGGTACTCGACCTTCCGCTGGGTGATACCTCCGTGCTCGAGGGTGTTGCCGTGATGAAGAACTACCTGGGCGGCGAGAACGAAGATATTTTCGGCGTCTACCCGCTGGCGCTTTCGGCTGAACCACGCGCAAAGATCCACTTCTACGGCAAGGAGACTCGTCCGGGCCGCAAGATTGGTCACGTGAATATTTCTGGCACGGTGGCTGAGCTTGAGGCGCTGCGCCATAGCGCTGCGAATGCTGCCTCCATTTTGCGTGACGGCCGCCCCCTGTAGCCCCTGTTTTAGCCGGTGCGTGGGGTGAGAGCATCCTGCGTATCCGACGCACCCTATTGATGGTGGTTCGCCACCGCATCCTGAAAGGATATGAGGATTATGTCTCAGTCTCCCTATAATTCTTCCCAGCCCATTGTTGGCATTGTGATGGGTTCGGATTCGGATTGGTCGGTCATGGAGGCCGCAGCCGAGGTTCTGGACGAGTTCGGCATCCCTTACGAGGCTGATGTTGTTTCTGCACACCGCATGCCCGAGGACATGATTGAGTACGGCAAGAAGGCTCACAGCCGCGGTATTCGCGTGATTATTGCCGGTGCCGGCGGCGCCGCTCATCTGCCCGGTATGCTCGCTTCCGTCACCGCTCTGCCTGTGATTGGTGTTCCGGTGCGTCTGAAGAACCTCGAGGGCATGGACTCGCTGCTGTCGATTGTTCAGATGCCCGCCGGTGTTCCGGTAGCTACCGTCTCCATTAACGGTGCTCGCAATGCGGGTCTGCTGGCTCTGCGTATTCTGGGTTCGGGCACCGATGCGTTTGCTCAGCAGGTTCACGCTGATTTGCGTCAGTTCTCTCAGAATCTGCGCCAGACCGCAATGGACAAGGGAGCCGCTCTGCGCACCCGAGTTGCCGAGGCCAAGTCCAAGGCAGCGGCCGAGCGTGAGGCTGAGGAGAGCTCCTCCGCACCCCGCCCCACTCCTGCACCCGAAGCTTCGTCGGAGCCCCAGGCTTACGTTCCCTAAGCTCGGATACACTAGAAGTATGAGCAATATTCTTCAGTCCGATATTTGGGCACGTTTTCAGGAATCTAATGGTCACACCGTAATTCGTAAGAGCGGTAACGGCTGGTCGTACCTTGCGACCGTTGAGGGCGGTGCTACCGGCCGCTACTTGTACAGCCCGTACGGACCGGTTGCTTCGAGCGCTGTGGCCTTCGACGAGGCTCTTGCCTCGTTGAAGGAAGAGGCCGCGAAGCTTCGTTGTCTGTTTGTGCGTATTGAGCCTACTGAGTCCGCCATCTGGGGCGATCAGGATGCTGCGGCGTTCCTGGCTCGTCGCGGTGCGGTTCTGGCTCCTCGCCAGGTGCAGCCTTCGCACACGCAGATTATTGACCTCTCGGGCACCGAGGATGAGATCATCAAGGGAATGATTTCCGGTTATCGTACTCGTCATCGTAATATCCACAAGAAGGGCGTGACCGTTGAGGTGTCGACCAATCCCTCGGATATGTCGATTCTCTTCGGCTTCCTCGAGGAGACCGCGGAGCGTAACGGCTTCAACCGTCAGCACGACGACTACCTGATGCAGGCGGCTCGCGTGCTGATGCCCGCCGGTGCGGCGTCGCTCTACATTGCGAAGCTGGCGGGCGAGAACGGCGAGAGCGCCCCGATTGCGGCGGCGTTCGTGTACGATTCGGACGATACCCGCACCTACGCGCACGCGGCGGCATCCTTCGAGCACCGCACCCTTAGTGCCGGTGTTGTGGTGATGACGAACTTAATCCTGGACGCTAAGCGTAAGGGCCTGAAGTACGTTGACCTCTTCGGCATCGCGCCGGAGGATCAGCCGGATCACGAGTGGGCCGGTTTCACGAAGTTCAAGAAGTCCTTCGGCGGCGAGTCCGTGGAGTACCCGGGTACCTGGGATATTCCGGTGTCCTCGCTGGGTTACCGCGCCTACACCCTGGCGTATAAGGCACGCCCGGCAGTTCGCGATGCGGTGTCGAAGGCGAAGGCGAAGGTTCAGTCTTTTCGCTCTCGCTAACGGGTTCAGGTGCACCCTTACCGGGGAGCACTCTGAGAACTAAAAGCTAAATACATGAGGGAGCCGCCCCCACCGAGTTCTTCGGTGGGGGCGGCTCCTGCGCGTATGTATGTGCAATGTTCGAGGAGTCTTAGCGCGGCTCCTCAGCCCTTGCGGGGGCGAAGATTACTGATCTTCGGGGCTGTTGGTCTGTGCGAGGATTTCGCGCAGGCGGGAGAGGCGGTGCTCAGCCTCGACGGTACGGACGGTACCGGAGGAGGAACGCATGACCAGCGACTGGGTGGTCACGGTGTTCTTGCCGTAGCGAACGCCGCGCAGCAACTTGCCGTCGGTGATACCGGTTGCGGCGAAGAAGCAGTTATCGCTGGTGACCAGGTCGTTGGTGGTCAGCACACGGTCCAAATCGTGGCCGGCTTCCAGTGCCTTTTCGCGCTCTGCGTCATCGGTCGGTGCCAGGCGGCCCTGGATGACGCCACCGGTTGCCTTGATAGCGCAGGCTGCGACAACGCCTTCGGGAGTGCCGCCGGTGCCGAGCATCAGGTCCACACCAGTGTTCTCACGGCAGGCTGCGATAGCACCTGCAACGTCACCGTCGAGGATGATGCGGGTACGAGCACCTGCCTCGCGGATTTCCTGAATCAGCTTGGCGTGGCGGGGGCGGTCCAGCACGCAAACGGTTAGCTCGCTGACTTTCTTGCCCTTTGCCTTAGCAACCAGGTGCAGGTTCTGCTTGACGGGCAGGCGCAGGTCGACGAATTCTGCAGCTTCGGGGCCGGTGACCAGCTTCTCCATGTAGAACACTGCGGAGGGGTCGAACATGGTGCCGCCGTCTGCCACAGCAATCACGGAGAGGGCGTTGTTCATACCCAGAGCGGTCAGGCGGGTGCCGTCGATGGGGTCCACTGCCACGTCGAGGGAGGGACCGGAGCCGTCGCCGACGTTCTCGCCGTTGTACAGCATGGGGGCCTGGTCCTTTTCGCCTTCACCAATGACGACGGTGCCGTTGAAGCTGACGGTGGAGAGGCGGTAACGCATTGCGTCTACGGCTGCACCATCTGCGAGGTTCTTTTCGCCTGCGCCGACCCAGGGGCCTGCAGCAATTGCTGCTGCTTCAGTCGCGCGGACCAGTTCCATTGCGAGGTTGCGATCGCCGTGGTTGTTGTTCGTAGTCATAGACTCACCTTCGAGATTTCTGAATACACCGTCGGCTGGCTGGTTCTTTCCAGCACGAAGTCGCCGACGCAGTAGTGCTCCTTTCAGGATAGCGCGCGGGCGCTTCGTTTTTCTTGTTCTGAACGAGTTTGCGTGCGTGTTGACTTTAAGGTGAGCAGATGCGGCAAATCTGTGAGGGCTGCGTCTCTCTTCGGCGCTTCATACGCTCTGAGGCACTGATTTTGGGTGTTGTGAAGGCGCGCCAAACTAGCTATTTTTCGCATATTTAAGGCATATTTGAGGTAGGTTCTTTCTCCGGGAGGCTCCCGGCGAGAAACTCAGCTTCAGCGCGAGCGCCTGAAGCCCCACATACCCGTTCGCAGATTCGCTGCCTCCGACGGCATGCGTTATCTGTACTTGTCCGCTAAGGAGCATCACATGGCTGGCATCCAACCGACTCCCGCAGAAGCATGGAAGCGTCTGAAGGACGGTAACCGCCGTTTTGTTGAGGGCAGCAACGAGCACCCCAACCAGGACACGATTCGCCGTACCGACCTGGCATCGGGTCAGTTCCCGTTCGCCTCGATTTTCGGTTGCGGTGACTCTCGCCTCGCGGCAGAGATTATTTTTGATCTGGGCCTGGGCGACGCGTTCGTGGTGCGTACCGCCGGCCACGTCCTGGAGAATGCCGCGCTCGGTTCGTTGGAGTACGCGGTTGATGAGTTTGAGACCCCCATTGTGATGGTTCTCGGTCACGACTCCTGCGGTGCTGTGACTGCGGCCAGCAAGTCCTTGGAGTCCGGTGAGATGCCGCACGGCTTCATCCGTAACCTGGTGCAGCACATCCTGCCTTCGGTGATGTCCCCGAAGCTGCCGGAGAACCCGGTCGTTAACGACATGGTGCGTGAGCACACCCGCCAGACCGCCATCCGCATTATTGAGCAGTCCCACATCATTTCGGATGCGGTGGTTGAGGGCAAGGTCGCCGTGATTGGTGTCTTCTACCATCTGAAGGAAGGTAAGGCGGAGCTGGTGTTCAGCTCGCAGGACCTGACCCTGCCGGAGGAGAAGAACGACGCGCAGAACCCGCCGACTCAGGCGCTTCCGGTGGTCGTGAAGACTCCCCCGCGCGTTGTGGTTGCGGAGAACCTGGACTAGGTTTCCTCTTCTCCGCTCATTACGAGCCTTAGCGCGAGAACCCACATGCTCGCACTTAACAACAGATTTTTCTATGGGATACCCCCGCCACGGTAGCGTGTTCGCACATCTACCGGGGCGGGGTTTTTACGTGCCTTCTCACGCCTCAAAATTTATGAGCGTTTTTCCTCTTTTGACACCTTTTCGAGGCGACGTAAGCCACTTTGAACGCCTATGCTAGAGGTATGGCTGAAAACATTGAATACCGCATTGAACATGACACCATGGGCGAAGTTCGCGTTCCGGCTGATGCACTTTACCGTGCACAGACCCAGCGCGCAGTCGAGAACTTCCCGATTTCGGGTCAGACCCTCGAATCCGCCCATATTCGTGCGCTTGCCCTCGTGAAGAAGGCAGCCGCGACCGCCAATGAGGAACTCAAGGTGCTCGACGCTGAGCGCGCCCAGGCTATCCGCGATGCAGCGGATCTGGTAGCAACCGGTAAGTACGACGCCCACTTCCCCATTGACGTCTTCCAGACCGGTTCCGGTACCTCCTCGAACATGAACGCGAACGAGGTTCTGGCAACCCTGGCAACCCGTTCCCTGGAGTCCAAGGGCATTGAGGTTCACCCCAACGACCACGTGAACGCTTCCCAGTCCTCCAACGACGTCTTCCCCACCTCCGTGCACGTTGCTGTGACCGAGGCTCTGGTGAAGGACCTGATTCCCGCTCTCGAGGTGCTCGCTGAGTCTCTGGAGCGCAAGTCTGCAGAGTTCAAGGACGTTGTGAAGTCCGGTCGTACCCACCTGATGGACGCAACCCCCATCACCCTGGGCCAGGAGTTCTCCGGCTACGCCGCAACTGTGCGTTACGGCATTGAGCGTGTGAACGCTTCCCTGCCCCGCGTGGCTGAGGTTCCCCTGGGCGGTACCGCTGTGGGTACCGGCATTAACACCCCGGACGGCTTCTCCGCTCGCGTGATTGAGCTGCTCGCTGAGGAGACCGGCCTGCCCCTGACCGAGGCTCGTAACCACTTCGAGGCTCAGGCTAACCGTGACGGCCTGATTGAGGTTTCCGGTCAGTTGCGCACCCTGGCGTACGGCCTGATGAAGATCAGCAACGACATCCGCTGGATGGGTTCGGGCCCGAACACCGGCCTGGGCGAGCTGCACATCCCCGATCTGCAGCCCGGCTCCTCGATTATGCCCGGTAAGGTCAACCCCGTGATTTGTGAGGCTACCATTATGGTTGCCGCTCAGGTCATCGGTAACGACGCAACCATTGCTCTGTCTTCCACTAACGGCGCGTTTGAGCTGAACGTGGGTATCCCGGTGATGGCTGCTAACCTGCTGCAGTCGATCCGCCTGCTCGCTAACGTTTCTCGCGTTTCGGCTGAGAAGATGATTGACGGTCTGACCGCTAATGTTGACCGTTGCCGCTTCCTGGCTGAGGCTTCGCCGTCGACCGTGACCCCGCTGAACAAGCTGATTGGTTACGAGGCTGCTGCGAAGATCGCTAAGTACTCGGTGGCTCACAAGGTGACTGTCCGTGAGGCAGTTGTGGCTCTGGGTTACGTGGAGCGCGGCGAAGTGACTGAGGAGCAGCTGGATGCAGCTCTGGACGTCACCAAGATGCTGGGCAACTTCTAATCTCACCCCGCCTGAACCTCGCCTGAGGTTCGCGGCTTAACCATAGAGGGAGGGGCGACTCGCCATGACGGCGGGTCGCCCCTCCCTCTGTATGTGTTCTCTGCCCCGTCATTGAGTTGGTAGCGGGTTCTCACTATTGTTCAACAATATTGAACACTTTGAACTGTTTATAGTGGACCAGCGTGTAGATGAGGCAGAGTACAGCCGGGATACTGACGACAAGCGCAGCATTGAAGGAGCCGAGATGGTCAAGCATCAGTGCTACCGCGCCCATGGAGTACAGCGTTCCTAGCCCAAACACGGCACCGTCAAGGGAGCTGGCACGCCCCAGTAGCTCATTCGGTGTAATGCAGTCACGCAGATTGTTGGAGAAGATGAAAGCTGATGCCCATCCTACGTCCAGAATGAAGAGCAGGGCGCCGAGCACTACAGGGTTATTGCTGATGGTGACGAGCGGTATTCCCAGCAGGGATACGACATTGGCGACCAGCAGCATTCCTCGTGTGTTCTCGAAAGAGAGGAAACGATCGATGATGAGCGCCGCGACGATACCACCGATACCGCTGCAGGCCATAATCATGCCTACCACTGAGGCTTCAAAAGTGAGCTCCTCATACAGGCGGTAAATAATGATGAGTGAATACGATGCCGTAGCTGCCGCCAAGAAGAACGTGTAGACAAGGATAAGTCTCTGCGGGGCGCCGGAGAACATGTATTGGATACCGTCAAACATGCGGTGAATAAATCCACGTTGTGCGGTTTCGCGTTGCTCAGTTTTAGTTTCCATCTCTACGGATGGCAACGTTGCGTATGAAATAGTTGCCGCTCCGAAAAGGAGCACCGGGACGATAAGACCGACCGTTGCACCCGCGACAAGAACAATAAATCCTGCCGTAGGGGGCGCAACGATTGCGGATATTCCCTCGCAAATTTCACGACGTGCGTTATACGAAAGAAGGTTTTCTCGTCCGAGAAGCTGCGGAATATATCCTGCTTCTGAGGCAGCAGCCAGCTCGGAGAAGACACCGCTCACAAATCCTAGTGCGGCGATGGCGAACCATGACAGCATATGCTGCTCAATCATCAACGCCAAGGTAAGGATGCTGAGGATGTTTACTGCCCCGGCAATCACAATCATAGGTTTTCGAGGCAGACTATCCGATAGGGTTGCTAGTGGATATGCCAAGGCGATATTGGGGATTTGCATGGCTACCGCCATTACGCCAGCCAGCCCAATTTCGCCTGTACTAGCGAGAATCGCAATGGGTAGGGCGAAGGAATATATTCCTGTACCTACCAGAGAGCCAATAAGGGCTACGTAGATTCTCCAGGGTATTTTATGTGTTGTCATGCTTTGCTCCTTCCAGGACGCATCAAAATAGCGCCCAAGAATTGCGATGAACACAATGAGCCTAGTTCACAGAAAAATGGCATGCCTTAAAGATTTATAGGCAGAGTAAAAGGAAAGCGACTACGCTCACCAGAACATCACGTGAACGAATCTTTCTCGGGTTACTGACTAATACGGGGCCGTCACTCCCAATGTAACCCGTGTCATATATAAAGCATCTCATGTACACCACTCATAGCTCGATACGCAGGCACAACTTAAGGTAAAAAAGACAAAAACAAAATAAAACCACGGCAACATTTAGGCTTCCAGTCCCCCACTCCCACAGAAAAGCAGGAAGAACCACCCAATAACATGTAACAAACTGTCATAAAAATACTGGGAGGGGCGACTCGCCATGACAGCGGGTCGCCCCTCCTTCTGTATATACACGCCTCAATCAGCGGCTTTTACTCAGTCCCAGTAGCCGGCCTAGAGCTCTTCCGGCGGCACCGACTCCAAACCAAAACGGCAGTGGCCGTCATAGTTCAGCGCCGCATCAATACGGTCCAGCATCCGCTCCGAAAGCAACGCACGCTCCGCCGGGTCAGACACATCCACCCAACGCACCTGCGAAGACTCCTCATCGTTCACCTTCGCCTCACCAGAAACCCAACGGCACAGGAACGTATGATCCAAGAACTGGCAGCGATCACCATTACCGAACTGCATCGGTGGGTCAGCCTTCACCTGCGCCAACTCCAGCACCTCAATCTGCACGTTCGCCTCCTCCTGCGCCTCACGCAGGCAGGTCAGTGCGGGGCTCTCCCCCGGGTCCACAATGCCCGTAATCGGGGTCCACGCCCCGTTATCGCTACGGCGCACCAGCAGCACCTTAGAATCCTGCTCACGGTATACCACAGCCGTCGCACCGGACAGCCACAGGTAATCCGATCCAATCTGCTCACGCAGCTTACGGATATAGGGAGGAGTAGGCATAACATCAACCTTTCAAAAGCCCCGGCAAATCTACCGGGAATAGGTGCTAGAGAGCAGAGCAAACAGCCGCGAGCCGCACACAGAACAAGCCCGCCACTTAGCCGGACGGTCACCCTACTTCGAAATCTACCACAGAGAATACGCCGGAGCAGCCAACGCCACCAGCGCACCCAGAAGCATAAACGGACCGAACGCAATACGGGTGCTACCGCGCGCCTTCGTGAACAGCACCAGAGCCAAAGACACCAGACCACCAGCAAGGAACGTCACCAGCGATGCCCATCCCAGATTCGCCCAGGACAGGTACCCGAGCACGCCACCCAGAATGCCGGCAAGCTTCACATCCCCGCGGCCCAGCGCGCCAAAGGACAGGATACGCAGAAGCAGGTAGCAGAACCACAGCGCCAGACCGGCACCAATCACACGCCAAATATCGGCGGGGCGACCGGCAAAAAGCAAAGACACAGGCAGTGCCGTATAGGTGGCAATAGCCAACGGAATCAGGATGCGGTGCGGCAGACGGTGCTCCCGCACATCAATACGCCACAGCCGCAGGGCGCACCACAGGAAATACAGCAGGTAGCTGCCGAGCACCAGAGCGGCAATAACGGAGACGCCTCCAGCGTTGTAGAGGCGGGAAAGCTCAGCGAGCATAGAACGTCCATTCTGTATTGCTGGAGGCTGTACTACCGGAGACTGCTAGCCGGGAACCATCTAGCAAGGAACCAGCCAGCCGAGAAACATGCACCGATGGCGCTAGGGCATCCAAGTTCTAGGAACCGAAGCGGCGGGAACGATTCGCGTAATCCCGCAGGGCACGCAGAAAATCAACGCGCGTGAAATCCGGCCACAGGGCACGGCAGAAGTAAAACTCAGAATACGCGCTCTGCCAGGTCATGAAACCGGACAGGCGCTGCTCACCCGAAGTGCGAATCAGCAGGTCCGGGTCAGGCATATCGGCGGTGTACAAGTGCGAAGAAATATCCTCCACGCTCAGCTGTTCGGCAAGCGAGTCCAAGGATGCGCCCTCAGCGGCGGCCTCACGCAGAACCGAGCGGACCGCGTCCACAATCTCCTGGCGACCGCCATAACCGACCGCAATGTTCACGCGAACACCGGGCAGGTGCGCCGTCTGTTCAATCGCCCAGTCCAGGCGCTCGTGCAGCTGGCGAGGAATCAGGTCAATATTGCCGATGGCACGCACCGGGCCGCAGGCGGACTCCACCAGGCGCACCAGGAACGCATCAATCACAGCGACCAGACCGGTCAGTTCCTTCTCGGGGCGCTTCAGATTCTCAGTGGAAAGCATGTACAGGCTCACCTGCGGAATCGACAGCTCCGTACACCAGGCCAGAAAATCAATAATTCGCTCCGCACCGGCGGCGTGGCCCTCACGGGTGCTCAAGCCGCGCTGAGCCGCCCAGCGACGGTTACCGTCCACCAGCACTCCAATATGTGCCGGCAGGGATTCGGGGCTCAGCGAGCGCGCCAGAGCCTGCTCATAGACGGTAGGCTCAGTGACAGTGCCGGGGTTGCTGGCGTGGCCGTGCACAGTAATCACGGGCAGGGCGTTGGCGCTCATAGCTCATACCTCATTCGGCTGTCGTGGCAGATAATTCAGCGGGCTCATAACGAAAGAGTCCAAGCTCTTATTCTACGCCGCCGCGCCGTACCTTCGCGGCAATCAGCATCGCGGTTGGGCTGAGAATCGGCTCAAAATTTGTGGCGGCTGGTGGCGGTATCCGGGGGTGCGTACAGGGGCTGCACGCATCGCGCGCCTAAGAATGGATGATGCCCTTCACCTACAACTCATATCGTGGGTGAAGGGCATCATTGTAACGCGCGGGGCGATGCACCCCAGCCTAGATAACGTAGTAGTCGCTCAGGCCCTCGTCCAGGCTAGATTCGGGCAGCTGAACCTCAGCGTGCGAGGCAGCCAGCGTGTAGTCCTCCCAGGGCCAAATATCCTTCAGCTGCTCACTGGGCACCGCAAAGAACACGCCATTCGGGTCCACCTGCGAGGCGTGCGCACGCAAAGCCTGATCTCGCTGCTCAAAGTGCTCAGTCACCAGGATGCGGGTCGTAGTCTCGTGGCGAGGCGCCTCACCCGACGTTGCGCGGTGCGCAATGTTCTCAATCCAACCGCTCAGCAGGCTCTCACCGTGCGTATCGAGCAGGTGCTCGTGCAGGGCGAGGGTGCGTTCCGGGTTGAACGCGCGATCGTAGTAGAGCTTCAGCGGGGTCCAGGGCTCGCCCTCCCCCACATACGCCTCGGGGTCGCCCGCCTTCTCGAATGCCTCCACAGCAACCTTGTGGGTCATGATGTGGTCGGGGTGCGGGTAGCCGCCAATCTCGTCATAGGTGATGATGATGTGCGGGCGGTACTCACGCACCAGACGCACGAGCGGCGCGGCGGCACGATCCAGGGGCATGGTGCCAAAGCTACCGAAGGGCAGAGGCGGCATGGGGTCACCCTCCGGCAGACCGGAGTCGAAGAAGCCAATCCAGCGGTGCTCAATACCCATAATCTCGCGAGCAGCCGCCATTTCAGCGCGACGCAGACCCGGCAGGTCACGGTGTGCACGCGGACTATTATCGATCTCCTCATTCAGGATGTCACCGCGCTCGCCGCCGGTCATCGTCGCCACCATGAAGCGAGCACCACGGGCAATATACGCCGAAGCGGTACCGGCGCCCTTAGAGGACTCGTCGTCCGGGTGAGCGTGCACCGCGAGGATGCGCAGACCGGTGTAGTCCTCATCCAGCGGTTTGAGGGAGTCCACGGGAGGGTGAGTCGGCAGGTTTGCCTTCAGCTGTTCGATGGCTTCGCTCACGGTATGTGTCCTTTAGTTGATGCGGCCAGCGCGGATGGGCGGCTGATGTGTCTGTGATTCGCGAATGCGAGCGCCACACTGCGGAAATTTTACGTGTGTAGCTTCTCGTATGATACCCAAGGACAGCGCCGGTACACTAGCGCAGATGACGCCGTGTGACATCGTGAAATGTACCGTCATATCCGCGCAATCACATGGTAACCAGCCGACAGAAACCGCCACCAGGTTCAGCTACCGGCATGCACCCCGGCGAGGATGCGCTCAGAGGGGAAGATACGACCGGCATAACAGCCGAAAATCCTCCGGTGCTCTAGAATAGGTCTGTTGATTCATTCCGTTACCGGCATCGCCGTCCCCTTTCTGAACGCGGCACGCGGTAGCGGGTTTATTCGTTTCGCACCGGCAAAGCCGGCGCATAAGCAAAGGACACGCATGGCTGAAAACACCGGTGCATGGCTCACTCAGGACGCCTTCGACCGCCTCACCCAGGAGCTGGAGTACCTCTCCGGTCCGTACCGTCAGGAAATCGTTGACCGCATCGCGCAGGCACGCGATGAGGGCGACCTCCGCGAGAACGGCGGCTACCACGCGGCACGCGACGAGCAGGCTAAGAACGAGGCGCGCATCAAGCAGCTCAAGCACCTGCTCGAAACCGCACAGATTGGTGAGGCACCCGTTGACGACGGCGTGGTCAGCCACGGCATGGTCATCGAGGCTGAGGTTGCAGGCCGCACCCTGAAGTTCCTGCTCGGCTCCCGCGAAATTGAGGACACCCTCCCCGCAGGCACCGATCTGAAGGTCTTCTCCGAGAAGTCTCCGCTGGGCGCCGCAATCATGGGTGCTAAGCAGGGCGACGAGGTTTCCTACACCGCTCCGAACGGTAAGGAACTGAGCGCCAAGATTGTCTCCGTGACCCCTTACCAGGGCTAAGAGACTAGCTAAGAAGCTAGGCTGCGAGACAGCGCTAGATTTAAAACAAACAGTGCGGGGTGCTGACTATAACGGTCAGCACCCCGCACTGTTTTTTTGTCTATTCTTGCGTTCTGCCGATAAGTCGCAGGCGCACCTATTACAGCTCGTCAGCTAATAAATATATCGGCTTAGTAGACGATGATTGGCTTGAAGCCCTCATCCTCCAGGGCAGAAATGACCTGGCGGCAATGCTCCACACCCTTGGTCTCCATGTCGATCGTAATCGACACGTCGCCCATGGAGAGCGAGCCACCCACGCGGGTGTGGTCCACACCGGTCACGTTCGCGTCGTTCTCAGAGATGATGCGGGAGATGGTCGCCAGCTCACCCGGGCGGTCAGAAAGCATCATCTTCACGGTCATGTATCGGCCAGCCGCAGACAGACCGCGCTGAATCACCTTCAGCATCAGCATCGGGTCAATATTGCCGCCGGAGAGCACACACACGACCGTACCCAGGTCGCCGTACTCTTCCTTCAGCTTGCCGTTCATCAGCGCCGCCACGGGCACCGAACCGGCAGGCTCCACCACAAGCTTGTTACGTTCCATCAGGAAGATCAGGGCGCGAGCAATATCGTCTTCGCTCACGGTCGCCACATCGTCCACCAGCTCCTTGATGATGGAGAAAGGCATCTGGCCGGGGCGGCCCACCGCAATACCGTCAGCGATGGTGGAAACCTTCTTCAGCGGCACCAGAGCATCCGCTGCCAGCGACAGCGGGTACGCCGCCGCGTGCTCCGCCTGAACACCAATAATCTTGATTTTCTTGCCGAGCTTCTGCTCCTTCGCGCGGATAGCAGCCGACAGGCCAGCCAGCAGACCACCGCCGCCGACGCCCACAATGACGGTGTCAACGTCCGGAACCTGCTCCAGAATCTCCAGACCGATCGTGCCCTGACCGGCAATAATGTCTTCATTGTCGAAGGGGTGCACGAACACCGCGCCGGTCTCATCGGCGTAGCGCTTCGCCTCCGCCAGAGCCTCATCCACGGTCACGCCGTGCAACTCAACCTCAGCACCGTGATCACGGGTTGCAGTAATCTTCGGCAGCGCCGCACCCAGCGGCATGTAAATACGGGCTTTAATGCCCAGACGGTCAGCCGCCAGAGCCACACCCTGAGCGTGGTTACCCGCGCTCGCCGCCACAACGCCGCGCTTCTTCTCCTCCTCGGAGAGCTTCGCCATGCGCACGTACGCGCCGCGCACCTTGAAAGAACCGGCACGCTGCAGGTTCTCACACTTGAAGAAAACCTCGGAACCGAGGCGCTGGCTCAGCGCACGCGAATGAGCGACGGGGGTGCGTTCAATAACGCCTTCGAGCAGCTCTGCGGCACGTTCAATGTCGGTGAGGGTCACGGGCAGGGAGTCGAGATCTACGCTCACGAGGTTTCCATTCTGATGGTACGTATTCTGGCGGCACCTAGCCACGCACGCTGAAAGACGCGCGGTGGCACAGTGCACACTCCATTCTAGAGGATGCACAGGCATAAAGCAGGGGCTGCCCCTACACTCTCAACAGATAGTGCAGAAACAGCCCCTACTCTAGGTGATATGCGAGCGTCTAGCCCGCGGTTAGTCACATTGACTTGAGTTCTAAGCCTTCTCAGATTCCTTAGATTCCTTAGATTCTTCAGAGCTTTCGTAAGTCTTAGCTTCCTTCGCCTTTTCAGACTCTTCAGCCTTCTTACGGCGCTCCAACTCATGCGGGAAGAGGAACTCCTCCTCACGAGGCGCCTCCTTCTCCCAGTCACGATTCGCCAGGTAACGCACCACCGCGTTGACCACAGCCAGAGTCGGCACGGCGAACAGAGCACCCACCGCACCAAAAATCATGGAGCCACCAGCTACCGAGAAAATAACAGCCAGCGGGTGCAGGGAGACAGCCTTACCCATAATGAGCGGCTGCAGAATGTGGGATTCGAGCTGCTGAACCAGCAGAACAATACCGAGCATAATCAGCGCCTGCACCGGACCCAGAGCAACCAGCGCCAGCAGCACAGCCACAGCACCGGAAATGAGGGCACCAATCACCGGAACGAAAGAACCGAGGAAGACCAACACACCCAGCGGGATAGCCAGCGGAACACCCAGAATTGCGGCACCAATACCGATGCCGATAGCGTCAATAGCCGCCACCAGAATCTGAACGCGCACGTACGCACCCAGGGACTTCCAACCCGCGCGACCCGCACCGTTGACTGCGGCACGCGCGTCCTTCGGGAAGAGGCGAGTGACGAACAGCCAGATACGCTCACCCTCCATCAGGAAGAAAACCAGGGTAAACAGGGTCAGCAGGGTACCGGTCGCAACCTCAGCCGCAGTCGAACCCACCTGAGACACACCGTGCAGCACGGAGCTGGGGTTATTGGTTACAGCGCTCTCCATCTGATCCAACAGCTGGTTCATCTGGTCGGCACCGAACTCGTAGCCGAGGTTCTTCAGCCAACCAATCAGCTGCTGGTAGCCCTGCACCGCCTTATCCGCCATGGACACAAAACCACGCAGAATCTGCTGACCGGTCAGCGAAATAATACCGGCGAGCACCAGAATCATACCGATTTCGGCAATAGCCGCCGCGCCACCGGCACGAACACCTTTCTTACGCAGAAGCATCACGGCGGGGCTCAACAGAGCCGCCAGAAGCAGAGCCACCAGAAGAGAAATAACCAGCAGGGAGACGTGCCCCAGACCCTTCCAAAGAATCCAGCCGGCACCGGCAATCATAATGATGCGCCACGCCCAAGCACCGGCAACTTCCATGGCAAAAGGAACCCGGTAGCCGCGCTCCTCCTCGGCTACATGCTCTTCTGCAACAGGTGTAATTTTCACGGTGTCTCCAAATCATTATCGGTGTCGCACTCGTGCGGGACAGCTTCAGCTACCCCATCGGAGGCGGTGTGTGGTGTTGTTATTGTGTGCTCTCCCCCGCGCATCAATACACAGGGGAAGTAAAGCGGCAAAGGCGGCGGCACCATCACGGTACCGCCGCCTCAAAGTGAGCTTTAGTCGTTGCTAAAGATACTTGCCAGGTACATGAGAACACGCAGGATCTCAACGTACAGCCAGACCAGAGAAGCGGTCAGGCCGAAAGCAAGGCGCCAGGACTCACGCTCGGGCAGGCCAGCCTCCACAGCTTCGGAGGTGGTGGTGAAGTCCAGCAGCAGCGAGTAGGTTGCCAGCGCAACAGCGAACAGGCCAACAATCAGACCCAGGGGAATACCGAAGAGGCTCACGCTACCCAGTGCGGAACCGAAGATACCCGCGCCCAGGATCGAGATGAGGCCGTACACCAGGTAACCAATAGCGCCAATCATGAAAATCTTGTTGAGCTTAGGAGTTGCGCGCAGCTTGCCATTTGCGAACAGAGCCAGGGTGGTACCTGCCACCACGAGGGTTGCCAGAACCGCCTGAATTGCCACGCCGGGGTAGCGCATATCCACAACAGCGGACAGGCCACCGAGCAGCAGACCTTCCATAAGCGCGTAGGTCATGACCAGAATCGGGGAAACCTTCTTCTTGAAGGAGTTCACCAGACCCAGGACCAGACCACCAACCAGGCCCAGGAGCATCAGCACCGGTGCATTCCATGCAACAGCGGCACCGACAGCGACCAGGCCCAGGTTGATGCCGGTCTTAACCATGACATCGTTCATGGTCAGACGCTCACCTGCGGGGATGGGCTCCGAGTAGGTGGGGGTTGCTACGCCGTAGTCAGCCTCACCGTACGGCTGGCCGTACTGTGCCTGCTGACCGTACTGGGGCTGGCCATACTGCTGACCATAGGGCTGCTGGCCGTACTGCGCCTGCTGACCATACTGGGGCTGGCCGTAAGCATTCTGACCGTAGCCCTGCTGGTCATACTGCTGCTGACCGTACTGGCCGTAGGTCTGCTGCTGACCGTACTGCGCCTGCTGGCTGGTCTGCTGAGGCTGTGCACCAAAGCGACCGAAACGAGAGTCACCCTGAGTGACATTCTTCGTCATCGAATTCAGAAGCGGGTTTCCCGCCATCATGCTCTCCTTAAACGGGTACAAAACTAATTCTGTTAATTCTATCGGATAGATTCTGCGCTCACGGGCGCTGTTCGTTACCAGCAGGGGCTTCTAGCAGCTTTGCCAGAATATTTCAGGGCGGTGTTTACCTGAGGTTCACCCAGGTCCGCACCGCCCCGCACGCAAACGCTTCTGCGCGTCTCTTGGTGAAGCGTCTATTGCGAAGCTTCCAAACGGTCAAGGAGCTGCTCCAGATACTCCAGAACTGCCTGTTCCTCGTTCGAGCCAATCACCTCGTCAGCAGCATTTCGCACAACCTCCGGGGCGTTAGACATAGCAACGCCCCAGCCCGCGTAGCGGAGCATCTCCATGTCGTTCTCACCGTCACCGAAGGCAAGAATGCCCGCCGGGTCGGCGTTCAGACGCTCGCATAGGTCCTTCAGACCGGTCGCCTTGTTGACACCGGTACGCACCAGGTCAATGGCGCCGAAGCCACTCACCATCGGGGTGACGGTCTGCGGAAGAGCCTCACGCAGGTAGACGCTCAGCTGCTGCGTCTGCTTCGGCGGGGTCAGCAGCGGGAACTTGATGGGTACACCCTCAAAATCTTCAATAGAGTCAACCATGACCGAGCCGGGGAAGAAGAACGCCGCAAAGTCCTCCAAGGTGAGGGTTTCGGGAAGCTCCTGACCGGTGTCTTCAAAATAGCCGCGAATCATGTGCACAATCTGGTCACAGCGGTCCTTAGGCAGGTAGATACCCTCGGTAGTGCAGACCAGCAAACCAATCTGATCCAGCCCCTGGACTATCTCAATGATGCGCGGCACATCCTCTTCCACAAAGGGATGCACGGCAAGCTGACCGCTCTCATCAGCAAGGTATGCCCCATTTTCAGCAATATAGGTAAGACCTCGCCCTTCAAAGCCACGCATATAGTCCCGCAGCTTGGCGTAGGTGTTTCCGCTCGCCACAACAAAGTGAATTCCCTGCGCCTGCAGGCGGGATAGGATGCGCGAGAAACGTTCGGTGTCGAAAGTTTTGGAGTCGGTGAGGAAGGTGCCGTCCATATCGACAGCAATGATGGAGGGTATAGTCTGCATGCTGTGCCTTTCTGACTCTGCTGCCCCATTCAGGCTGGGGTGCATCTGTGGCTGCGTCTCTTCTAGGGTCTCACGTTTTTGAGCTCCGGAAGACGGTATGCGGGCGTTTTTGAGAGTGGAGCCCACGGGTACCATCGCTTCCTTCGAGCAGGTGGGCATCCCCATGGCAACCGAACTGGTCGGGGGCATCGCCTTTTAAACTCCAAACACCACACCCCAGACATGTAAACCCTCAGACACACAAGCGGCGGCCCCTCCCCCACGGGAAGAGCCGCCGCCTATCTGCACCTACGCGTGTCTACGCAGTGCCCCCACTGGGACTCGAACCCAGAACACAAGGATTTTAAGTCCTCTGTCTCTGCCAATTGGACTATGGGGGCGCACCCCGTATACGTCGGGGCACAAACACCTATTATTCCACGAAAACGCACCCGAACCTAAGCGGAAACACATTTCAAACGGTTCCCCGCGCTCAGCCGCAGCAATCACCATGCAAAAGCACAGGTGGGCGGCTAAGCTAGACGGCCCGCACGCGCCCAGACACAAAAACCCAGACACAAAAACCTAGGCGCAAAATGGGCGGTGCAGAAGACTAAAGTCTTCCACACCGCCCTTTGCTTTATCTCAAGTGCGCTATCTCAGGGGGCATACCCCTAAGTCAGGCTATTTTAGAGCTTTGCCTTCTGGCGTGCCGGTGCAGTACCGGTTGCTTCCTGGAATGCCAGGCGCGGGGAGCGCTGGTGGCGAATCGAGGAGGTGTCGCGACCGAAAATCTGGTTCAGAGCCCAGGTGGTCATAACGCGAACGGTACGCTCGGTGGTGGGGATTGCAGAGCCGTGGTAGCCGCGGTGCATGATCCATGCCAGCGGGCCGCCAATGGTCTTGCCCTTGAAGTTTGCAACGCCCTTCCACAGACCCAGACCTGCCACAACACCGATGGTCTCGTGGTAGTAGTCGGTCAGGGGCTCGCCGCGGCGAGCAGCCAGCAGGTTCTTAGCCAGAACAACAGCCTGGCGGGAAGCGTGCTGAGCGTTGGGAACGCAGAAGCCACCCACGCCGCCACCGGAGAGATCCGGAACAGCTGCGTTGTCGCCTGCTGCCCAAGCGCCCTCGACCACACCGTCGTCGCCGGTGACGCGCAGGTCTGCGCTCACGCGAACGCGGCCGCGCTCGTCAATCGGGAAGTCGGTGTTCTTCAGCATCGGGGATGCTGCCACACCTGCGGTCCAAATCAGGGTGTCGGTCTTAATCTCGCCTGCGGGGGACTTGTCAGCCATGTTGATCAGCTGCAGGTTGCCGTCGGTTGCGTCAGAGAGGGAGGTGTTCAGCAGGATCTCGATGCCGCGTGCACGCAACTCTGCAACAACCTTCTCTGCACGGTCTGCGGGGACCTCGGGCATGATGCGCGGTGCAGCCTCGACCATGACGAAGTGCAGGTCGGAAACGGAGAGACGCTCGTTGCGCTCGACAGCAACGCGTGCCATGTCCTCGAGCTCGGAGATGGTCTCAACGCCAGCGAAGCCACCACCAACGATGACGAAGGTCAGGGCGCGGCGGCGTGCCTCAGCGTCGGACAGCATGGATGCGACCTCGATGCGGTCCAGAACCCAGTTACGAACGGAGACTGCCTCTTCAATGGTCTTCAGACCGATAGCAACCTCTGCCAGACCCGGAATCGGGAATGCACGGGTCACTGCGCCTGCACCGAGTACAATCTCGTCGTACTTCAGCTCGAAGGGCTCACCGTTGTCGGTGGGCTCAACTACAGCGGTGCGCTCTGCGTGGTCGATGGAGACAACGCGGCCGGGAATCAGCTCGGTGTCGCGCAGGTGCTGACGCAGCGGCACAGTTGCGTTACGACCTTCCATGGAACCTGCCGCAACCTCGGGGAGGAAGGGCTGGTAAGTCATGTAGGGGTTCGGCTCGACGATGGTGACAACGCCACCGGTCTCCTTGATAGCCTTCTGGATCTTCTTAGCAACGGTGAAGCCGACGTAGCCGCCACCGACGATCAGGACGCGAGGACGGTCCTGTGCCACCTTAGTGAATGCCATTTTGTTACTTCCTAGTCTTTAGGTACCGAGGTTCGGTAGCCCCGGTAGGGTGGTATGTGCAACTTTCGGGTCGTTCCGAAAGCTCCCCTGACGAACAAAGCGGCTCGCTCTGGAAGTCCTTGCGCAACGCGAAGTGGCTAGCAGCACGAGCCTGTCTATCACATACCTGTTGTCTTTTATTTTACGCCTTTGTTTAGGTAATTTCGCACCTATGGTCCCTTTGAGCTGAGCCTAAGTTAAAAGTTTTGAAGATATGAACAGAGTTCATCTCGTGATGCGGGTTACAGTCAAAAATACCCTTTCCGTTTTTTGCGCAACATATTCGATATTTTCGTTTATTGGGGTGTTCCGCCGTCTCAAGCCAGATCTCAAAGAACAAAGCCCGGGACCAGCTCAAAAGTCAGCCCCGGGCGAACAGGAGAAGTCTCCGCAGAGAAGAAAAACACCGGCACCCCAGACTCACAAGAACCCTAACGAGTCCCCCTCCGGGCACCCCGCTGCGACCCCTTTGAAACACGACTCTTTCCGTGATGAGCACCCGGATGATGCGCCATCTCACGAGCCATCCGCGCAGCCTGCCCCGCGCTCACATGCATCCTATGCAAACGATGCACCGAACCAGCCGTAATAATCGTCAGCCACAACGTCAGCGCCGCCAAAATTACCGGCGGCAACCAGCCACGATCCTCCGGAGGACGACGCGCATCCGGCGCAGCCGCCTTCACAATGCTCTCGCCCTCCTCATGGACCGGCGCAGCATCACTCGGAATCGGCTCACTCACCTGCTGCTTACGGTGCACCGCAATCCACTCAGAAATCGAACCCAACGGATTCGCCGTCACCGTAGGCGCCGCCAAAGCCATCGCATCCTGCGGATTGAAAATACCGTAACCATACAAAGGGTCACGGCCCGTCACACCAGCATCATCAGCCGAAGCAATCAAACGTTGGACCAGCTGAGCCGCCGACTCCTTCGGATACTTCTGCTTCAACAAAGCAGCAACACCCGTCACCAACGGAGCAGCAGCCGAAGAACCCGACCAAATCATGTACCCATTACCCGGAGCAGCCGCAATCATATCCGTACTCGGAGCAACCACAGCAATCGAAATACCCTGAGTCGACGAGCCCTCAGAAACCTGTTTATTCCGGTCAATACCGCCCACCGTCAACACGCCAGGAATCGTCGCCGGAGCACCAACCTGCGTCAAGCCGCTACCGCGGTTACCCGCAGCCGCAACAATCAGCACGCCCTTCTGCTCCGCATAGGCAAACGCCTCATCCCAGCTCTGCGGCCAGCTCGTCTTATTCGAGCCAATCGACATGTTAATAATCTGAGCCCCGTGGTCGACTGCATAACGCACCGCCGCCGGGATCTGCTCATCAATACTCTTACCGCCGGTCGTACCCATATTCAGCGAAATCGGCAGAATCTTCGCCTCGGGAGCCACACCAATCACACCGGTCGGCTTACCCGGCTGACCCGCAATCGCAGAATAGCCCTGCGTATCGTGGCCGTGACCTGCAATGAGAGAAGCGACCTCCGTGCCGTGCATCGGCTCAGCACCCAGGCCCTTCCAGCCGTCCTCGCTGCCCACGCCCGAGGCATCATAACCACGCAGAACATTACCCTCAAGATCCGGGTGGGTACCGTCCACGCCCGTATCAATCACAGCAACCGTCACGCCCTTACCCGTAGCCTGCGACCACAAGGACGTAATACCGTACTCGTTCAGCCAATACTCACGCTGACGAACATCATCACCATTCGTGGTCGACGTGCCCTTACTCGGAGTTGCGGAAGTCTTCGGCACCGCAGTAGCCGACGGTGAAGGAGTCGCCGTCACCTCCCTCTTCGGGCTCGGCGAAGCAGAAGGGGTCGGGTCCGTCGCCCAGGCAACAGGCGCCATCGGAGTCCACAACGGCAGAAGAGTCAACGCGGCACTGGCACCCAAAGCTGCAACCTTACGAATGCGGCGAGTAGCGCCTCGGTCAGAACCAACCGAGGCGCGCACACCAAATACACGAGACGCACAGGCGAAAGACGGCGCAAAAGACCAGCCGGTCAGGGGCATACCTCGCCGACGCTCAGAACGAACCATTAAAACTCCTCAAGCTGAGCCGCGCCGTGAATCACCGTTGGTTCACGGCGCGAGCGCTCAAGCCTACAGCTGGGACAGAGCGATACCGTCCAGAATGTCGTGCTCACTGACGGTCACCGAATCCACGGCGCCATCAGTCATCTCATTCAGACGGGTCAGGATACGGGCGTAAATCGTCGCGCCGGCACCAATCACATCCACCCGACCGGGGTGCATGTAGCCGAGCTCCTCACGCTCAGTACGGCTCAGCGAAGCCAACCAGCGGGCAGTCTTCTGAACGGTCTCTACGGAGAAGCTCTGAGCGTTAATAGCTTCAGAGTCATAACGGTCCAGACCCAGCGCGGCAGCAGCCACAGTGGTTGCGGTACCAGCCACAGCCACCACGCGGCGCGCATCCTGCAGGGGCACAGTCTTACGTGCCACCTCGAGAGCCTCGTCAGTATCAGCCTCAACGCGGGCAATCTGCGAGTCAGTGGACGGGGCGCTCATCATGTGACGCTCAGTCAGGCGCACACAACCAATATTGACGCTGCGGGAAGCCTTCACACCCGACTCGTCGCCGAGCACGAACTCAGTCGAACCGCCGCCCAGGTCAAACACCAGGGTGTCACCGTCGCCGTAACCGACAGCGCGCACCGCACCAGCGAAGGACAGAGCAGCTTCCTCATCACCGCTGATCACCTCGGGCTCAATACCCAGAATCTCGCGGATACCATCCACGAACACCTGACGGTTACCCGCATCGCGAGTCGCACTGGTCGCCACAAAACGCACCGAATCAGCGCCGTGCTCCTTCAGCAGCTGCGCATACTCACGAGCCGCAGCGAAAGTACGGTCCAGCGCCTCCTGCGCCAGCCAGCCGGTCGCGTCCACGCCCTGACCCAGACGCACAATGCGCATCTCACGCACAACGTCCTTCAGGACGGTCTTCTCGACCCCGTCCACCACCTCAGTAGTGGAATCAGCAATCAGCAGGCGAATAGAGTTCGTACCGCAGTCAATCGCACCAACGCGCACGGTGGGTTCCTTTCAGGTCTTCAATACCAATCAGTGCCAAAGGCAACGCGAGCGCCGCAGGCGAAAAATTTTCGCTTTTCGGCGCTCTTTCTTCTATCTATTATGCGCCCGCACCGTCGCTGACGACGATGCGGGCGCACCAGAATCAATATTTAGGCTTCTTCACGCCACGCAGGGTCGCAGGAGCAGACCTCGGGGGTCCACCACTCGGCGATAGCGTCCAGACCGCGGTCACCCATCGGGTTCACGCCGCGACCCACCGACAGGGTGTGGCCGATAACGGCGTGCAGGCACTTCACGCGGGTCGGCATGCCGCCGGCAGAGATGCCGTCAATCTCCGGGACCTCTTCGGTGCCGCTGATCAGGCGGATGCGCTCACGCTCAGCCAGGTAGTTCTCGTGTGCAGCAGCGTACTGTGCCGCCAGGTCCGCATCCTCAGCGAGCGAGTCGGTCATCTCGTACATCAGACCGCCCGCCTCCAGACGGGAAGCCGCAGCGGTAATCACCGGATGCGCCAGGTAGAACACGGTCGGGAAGGGGGTGCCGTTGCTCAGGCGCGGCGCGGTAGCAGCCACGAGCGGGTTACCGCACACGCAACGCGCCGGAATCTCGACCACGTCGCGGACCTTACGGCCCAGCTGCGCGGAAAGAACGCGGACGTCCTGCTCGGTGGGGGTCAGAGTTTCAACAGTTACGCCGAAGCCGCCGGGGGTGCGTGCCTTCAGCTCTTCAATGGTGTTTTCGGTGCTCATAATCCTAAGTTTCTGGAACGAGGGGTCGCCTCGTCCACTTGTGCCGGGTGTCTGCATGTGCAGGGTTGCTGCCGGCAGCTGGGGCTAGTTCTTCTCGAGAGAATTCCAAACCTTAGTAGTCCAGGCTTCCTCGGGGGCGTTCTTCGCATTCGCAGAAGTACCGTCCGCCTTCGTAGAGTCCTCGGTAATGCCGGTGACCACGTAGGGGGTGTCGCCGGGGTTCACATAGTAGAGGCGGCTACGTGCCTGCTGGCGAACATAGTTGTCGTCATTCCACCAGGTCTGCTCCGCCTTCAGCTGGGCGTTCTCCTGCTGCAGCTGAGAAATATGCGTGTTAATTCGCTTGATTTCCCGGTCCTGGTCAAAGTAGGTGACCACCGGGTATGCGGTACCGAGCGCAATCACGCCCACCACAACAGCGGTCAGGAAGCTACGGCCGGAGAACATGTGAGCCGCCACGGGGGCGTCGTATCCGTCCTCTTCACGGCCCTGCTGGGCAGCGGCGCGGCGGCGGGCACGCTCCTCACGGCGAGCCTGCGCCTGACGTTCACGCTCAGGGTGACGCTGGTTCAAACCCACGCCGAAGAAAAGGGCACTAGCCTTTTTCATCAGGGAAGTGCGGGCTTCCTTTGCGGCGCCTCGCGATTCTTCGGAGGCGGTAGCACCCTGAGCGGGTGCAGTGGAACTCGTAGAGTGCGACCGGGTCTGCTGGCTTGCTCGCTGGCTCATTGCTCTATCCTTCGTTCCGTTCTGTACCGCTAAACGCTTCCTTCATATTCTACCCGGGTTTGTACACTCACCTGAGCGTTCCCTCTGGAGCTACTTCCGGGGCCGTTTTGAAAGACCTTCGGGCTTTTTCGCTATGTGTTCGGGTGGGGTGCTGACACCCACCCAGGTAGAGCAAAAGGCGACGCTACCCCCAACGGAGATAGCGTCGCCTCTCGTTAAAAGCACCCCTGAATTGAAGGGGAGAACCCATCATTATCCGCGCTGGATGGCATCCAGAGCATCAATGAGCTGGGCAGATGCCTGGGGCTCAACCTTACGCGTAAACCATTTTCCTGATTCGAGGATGACAGGGAGATCTTTCTCGGTAAGCACCTCAGGGTGGGCGCCATTCCCGCTCCAGTCAATGTAATGGTGATTTGCATGGTTCTCCGAATGCTTTGTGCCCGGTGCCAACTGGCCGTCGGTCTCCCAGGCCTCAGCATTCTCACGAGCGGGTATATTGAGGAGTATACTCTGCATCCACATCTCGTCAGGCATAGGGGCAGAACGGAAAATCTTGGTGACCTCTCGGCCCGTCGGAGTTTTCAAAAAGTCCATCACCTGAAGTGCAGTCGAACGGGACACCGTCCAATAAGCCGACCCCTGATAAAACTGAATCGGCAAATTCTTGCGGGGGAACAGTCGTGAAATCTTATAACACACTTTGTGTACGCCCCTGCGGATAATCCCTTCAGGCAGTAGGCCTTCAAAGTCCTTATATTCCCGGTACAGCACCAGGACGTAGTTACGCATTCCGGGGGCTAACGCATAGAAGCTTACCCAAGAATGCTCCAGATTTTCGGGTCGAGCAAGATAATCAGCGTATTCGCGGAGAGGACGTACAGGGTAGCACTGCCCTGTAATGGACGCGTAATGAGTTGCTTCCGGATATTCTTTCAATGCCTGGGCTAGCATTTTTTGAGTTGCCTTCACAGCAGAGTAACCTGCCCAACGCACGTTTTCGCGTTCGCGGACATAAGATACGCCCTCGACGTAGAAATCATCGATATCTGCTTTCTTATCAATGTGGGCAACGCAGACACCGCCCGAGTTCAAAATATGCTGAGCAATTTTTTTGAACAGCTCCGGGTACTTATGGGCGAGGATGAGATAACAAACAGTCATGATTTTCCTATGTGATGCGTGAGTGAACGTATATGACTGATTATATGGCGCTGACAAGGAAAAACCGGGCCGACCCACAATACATGACGTGATGAATTACATCACTATGTATCGGGTTCGACCCGGCCTGTTCAGGGACGTTCAGCAGAACATCCCGCAACCTTCAAGCGTCATTATGCCTTGAAGCGGGGGAATGCGGACTTGCCAGCGTAAACAGCTGCCTCGCCCAGCTCTTCCTCAATGCGCAGCAGCTGGTTGTACTTAGCAACGCGCTCGGAACGTGCGGGAGCACCGGTCTTGATCTGGCCAGCGTTGGTTGCAACAGCCAGGTCAGCGATGGTGACGTCCTCGGTCTCACCGGAACGGTGAGAAACCATGCAACGGTACTCGTGGCGCTGTGCCAGCTCCATTGCATCGAGGGTCTCGGTCAGCGAACCGATCTGGTTCACCTTCACGAGCAGAGCGTTAGCTGCGCCCTCTTCGATACCGCGAGCCAGACGCTCGGGGTTGGTCACGAACAGGTCGTCACCGACGATCTGGACCTTGTCACCGATCTGCTCGGTCAGGGTCTTGTAGCCCTCCCAGTCGTTCTCGTCCAGGGGATCCTCGATGGAAACCAGGGGGTACTTTGCAACGAGGTCAGCGTAGTATGCGCTCATCTCAGCTGCGGACTTCTTCTGGCCCTCGAACTCGTATGCGCCGTCGTTGTAGAACTCGGAGGATGCAACGTCCAGTGCCAGTGCAACCTGCTCGCCCGGCTTGTAGCCAGCCTTCTCGATTGCCTCAACGATCAGGTCCAGTGCGGCTGCGTTGGACTCCAGGTTGGGTGCGAAACCACCCTCGTCGCCCAGGCCGGTTGCCAGGCCGCGGTCGTGCAGCACGGACTTCAGGGAGTGGTAAACCTCAACACCTGCGCGCAGAGCGTCAGAGTAGTTGTCGAAGCCGATGGGAGCAATCATGAACTCCTGGATGTCAACGTTGGAGTCTGCGTGAGAACCACCGTTGAGGATGTTCATCATGGGGACGGGCAGAACGTGAGCGTTCGGGCCGCCGAGGTACTTGTACAGGGGCAGATCAGCGGACTCAGCAGCTGCCTTAGCAACAGCCAGGGAGACACCCAGGATTGCGTTTGCGCCCAGCTTGCCCTTGTTGTTGGTTGCATCCAGAGCAATCATGGCTGCGTCAACAGCGCGCTGGTCGGAAGCCTCAATGCCGATGACCTCTTCAGCGATTTCTTCGATAACAGACTTCACTGCGCCCAGAACACCCTTGCCCAGGTATACGGACTTGTCGCCATCGCGGCGCTCAACAGCTTCCCACTCACCGGTGGATGCGCCCGAGGGCACAGCTGCGCGTGCGAAAGCACCGTCTTCGAGCAGAACCTCAACCTCAACGGTCGGGTTGCCACGGGAATCCAGGATCTGGCGTGCGTGAACTGCGGTAATAACAGCCATGAATTGTTCTCCTTATGAGATGTCAAGGATGTGAACGGCTCACCCGGTAGTGGACAAGTCGCGTCCCCTAAATTCTAGCAAAACTCCCACACAAACACACTAGTTGCCACCGCTTTTTTATTGCCTTATTGAAGGTCTAAATAACCCTTAGTCAGGCGCTACAAAGCGGAACAAGACCCACACTCCCCCACATTGGGAGGGTGTGGGTACTCGACCAAAGCACAACATGAGCCCAAATGCCGGGGCATGTGCCACGAGCATCCTCACGGCCACCCAACACAACCCCAAACAAACAGAAGGCGCTTTGAAACCTCTTATTCCCTCAGAGAACAGATTTCAAAGCGCCTCACAGAAGAACTCAACCACCGTTTCTAATAGCTCGGCTCATCATGCGTATGCTGAGCAATATAGCGACGAGTGTACGAACGTAGGGCACGCTCCGGATCCAAACCATTACGCTGTGCGCGGCTCACCAACGCAAAGAGCAGCTCGCCGAACTCCTCTTCAGTGTGCATATAGCGCAGGTCGTCCTCCATGCTCGTAGGCTCCGGCGGCAGAATAATACCCGCCTTACGTGCCTTCACAGCAGTCTTCTCAGCCATAGCGAGCGCCGGCAGATGCGGCGGAATACCGTCCAGCGCGCCACGGTCACTCTTCTCCTTCTTCTTCAACGCATCCCACGCCGCCTGCTGCTCAGCTGCGGTGCGGGGCGCCTCCGAAGAGCTCTCAGACTCAGCTGCGAACACATCGGGGTGGCGCGAACGAAGCTTCTGCACAAGGCCCTCAACCACCTGCACAATGTCGAAGCCCTGCGGGTTTGCCGCAGCAATATCGGAATGGAACACCACCTGCAGCAGCACGTCGCCCAACTCCTCACGCAACAGCGGCATATTCGGCGCGCCACCGGTTTCTACCGCCTCGACAACCTCGTAGGCTTCCTCCACCAGGTAGCGGATTAGGGAGGCGTGAGTCTGCTCAGCATCCCACGGGCAACCGCCCGGTGCGCGCAACAGCGCCATGGTTTCCACCAGGGTGCCAAAGGCTTCAGCCGCGCGGGCGGCAGTGTCCTGAACGTTCTGCGCCGCAGAAGCCTCAGGAGTATTAGGGGTATCAGTCATAACAATCTTCCTCGTCGAAAAAAATGACAAACATAGCGCGCCGCGCCGACCCCCACACGGGGAGCCGGCGCGGCGCACCTTACAAGGTTTTAGAGGTTCCAGTGCGAAAGCGCGCTCGTCATATGAGCCGGGATCTTCGAACCCAGACGCGGGAACATGCGCAGCTCCTCAACGTAACGCTCAGCATCCAGCGGACGCGGGTAGGTGACAAACGCCTGCTCATTCGCATAATCGAATGCCGCCTGAACCGGCACGCCCGGGGTGAAGGTCAGGCTCATAGCCAGCGGCGAGCCCTCACCCTCGCTGTACGAGTCGGTCTTCAGCGCCGGAATGTCCAGCAGGGTTTCGGGGATCAGCTCGAAGGTACGGACCTGCTCCCAGAAGCCGTTGCGGCGCACGTGGGTCAGGGCGTCGTAGTAGGATCCGAGGGCACGTACACGAATCAGCACGGTGGTGGCGTCCTTTGCGGTGCCGTTCTCGCCGAAGAGGTGCTCGACGACCGGCGCCAGACGCTGAGCAACCTGAGCCTCCGTCAAAACCAGGTTGCCGGCTGCCAGCTGAGTCTCCGAGGGGACCAGCGGGCTCTGCACCGCGGCGGAGGGGGTGTCCGGCTCAGCCACGATGGTGGGCAGCTGGTTGAGCTCGCTCAGCGCGGACGCCGAGATGCTGGAGGAGATACCTGCCGGGGTGCTCTCCGGCAGGGCAACCGGGGTGGTCGCCGCAGCGGGTGTCGCCTCTGCTACCGGTGCAGTCTGAGCGGTAGCCTCGGAGGCGGGCGCAGCCGCGGCGGAAACCTCACCAATCTTAGCTGCGGGGGTCACCTCAACGGTCTTGAGCTCAGCGACCTTCTCAGCGGGCTCTTCCTGAGCGACAGGAGCCTTTACCTCGGCAGCCTTCGACTCAGATGCCTTTGCTTCGGTTGCCTTCGCATCAGCACCGGCGGTGCCCACAGCGGCAGCTGCGGCAAGAGCACCAGCCAGACCGGGAGCCACAGATGCGCTCTCGGAGACGGGCTCAGCGTCCTCCAGAGCGGGTGCCTCTGCAGAAGCTTCAGCGGAGGCAGCCTCGGTGGAGGTCTCGTGTTCGGGCAGCAGATCAGAGTCATCCAGGAACGCGGGCAGGGCAGGCTCTTCAGCCTTCTCTGCTACCGGCTCTTCTGCGGATTCCTCAACGGGCTGGGTACGATCCAGAGTGAAGGACTCAGCAACCACGGGAGCGGCAACCTTCTGGTCCTCAACAGCAATAACTTCCTCAGCGGACGCTTCCTCAGCAACTGCGGCAGGAGCTTCTTCCTCGGCGTCCAGCTTCTTCTGAGCGTTGACGACAATGGTGGCCAGGGCGGCTTCCATGTCTTCGCCGGGCTCTACAGAGTCCTCGGCAGATGCCGCGACTGCCTCAGCGGCAGATTCTTCGGCATGCTCGGTTTCGGGCTCTACGGTAGCCGCACCGAAGACCGGGTCGTTCTCGTAATCGTGCTCGAACTCAGCTTCAACCGGCGCAAACTCAGCCTGGGCAGGCTGGGCAGAAGCTTCAACAGCCTCCTCTACGTCTTCCTTCTCCTGCGCAGAAGCGACAGCAGAACCAGCCACAGCAGTACCGGCCGCAGCAAGACCTGCAGCAGCCGCCAGGCCCGAAGAGGCAGGCTCTTCAGCAGTTTCAGCAACGGGCTCTTCAGCAGATTCAACAGCGGCCTCAACCTCGTTAGCTACCTGCTTCTGAGCAAGCTCAGCCTCCAGCTCACGCTCAATAGCCTCACGTTCAGCCTCAACCGAGTCAACGCTCTGAACGGTAGCCTCAGCGGCCTCAGCGGTCGCAACGGGCTTAGCCTCGACAGCGGTGCCCTCCAGCAGGAAGCTCTCACGGGTGGTCTGGCCGTCCGCCATACCCAGGTAGGATGCGTGAACCTCCAGGCCGTCACCTAGACGCGGGTTCAGGGAGACCGCCGCGCGGTTCCAGGTTGCGCCGGCCTGCTGAGCCTCGGTGTACAGTGCCGCCACGGGTGCGAACCAGTCAATGCCGGGCACAACAATGCCGGTTTCGACCTCGCGACCGCGGTGCAGCAGACGGTAGTGCATGTCCTCATCAACTTGGCGCAGTTCCAGGCTCATGGTGCCCGAACCGCGGGTACGCATGAGCTCCGCGAGGCCGTAGAGGGCACACTGCTCCGTAAGAGCGGGCAGGGTTGCCGCGCCCTCAACGGGCTCGCTCAGGATGATGGATTCGGCAACCAGTTCAGCTTCGTCTTCGCTGAGCTTCTGCTCGGCTTCCTTCAGCTCAGCGGCGGATTCCTCAGCGGATTCTTCACCGGTAGCCGAGGTAGCCTCGTGCTTCTCGGCTTCCTTCTTGTCGATGCCCTCTGCAGTCAATGCGACGCCCTGGGAGTTGCCCTTCTCTGCCTTCTCATCCGCGTTTTCGCTCTTGAAGGCAGTCGAAGCAGCAACCGCAGCGGCGGGTGCCGCAACAGCGGCGGCAAGCGCGACACCAGGAGCTGCAGAGGTGCTCTTGGCGGGCTCGTCGTCCGCAGAGTCGGTGTCTTCAGATTCCCCAGATGCAGAGTCCTCAACCTTGGTTCCGGATGCTACCGGCTCGGAGGTTACCTTTTCGGTCTCTTCCACAGCGGGTTCTTCCGCTGCGCTTTCTTCGACAGCGGAAGCATCAAAAATTAGCTCAGCGGTGTTCTCTTCTTCAGCGTCAAGGCTCTCAGCCTCGAACGATTCAGAGGCGGATACTTCACGTTCCTCCTCAACGGATACAGCAGACATCAGCTCAGTCTCGTCAGAAACCGCGTTCTCCTCGTCAGCGATTTCAGCCGCCAACAGTTCGGGTGCCTCAACGACAGCCTCAATCTGTTCTTCTTCAGCCTCTTCGACGGGTTCAGTAATCTCAGCGGATTCAGCAGAGTCTGCATCCTCAGCAACTACCTCAGTAGTAGTTTCCTCAGCGGTCACCTCGTCGGAAGCAACCTCGCTAAAGGTCTCTTCTTCGCTATCGAGGGTGATGCCCAGGCGTGCCGCGTAGGCTGCCGCCAAATCATCCAGACCAGCGTTCTGTGCCTCGGTGACGGCGGCGCGGGTACGAGCTGCCTTCATGTCTTCAACAGTCAGGGTTTCCTCAGCATCGGCGGAAGAAGCCTCAGATACAGAATGAGTGTTCTCCGACTTTTCCTCAGTTGCCTCTACAGCTGCGGGTGCAGTCACCTCAGGTTCTTCATCGGCTTCATCTTCGGTGTTCTCAGCACGCACAGCACGCAGGTGCTTCTCAAACTGGGATCGCGCATCCTCCGCAGCATCCTTCGGCTCCTCAGCATCAACCGACGCTTCCTCAGCCTCAGAGGTAACCTCTTCATCATCACGCAGGAACGCAGGGGTAGCCGGCTCGGGTGCTTCAGCAACCGGAGCAGCATCTTCTTCAATGTCCTGGATCTTAGCGACCTGCTCAACCTCAACAGGTTCCTCAGATTCCTGGGGGAAAGCACCAAGCGCCGCCAACAGGCTACGGCGCTCCTGCTCCTCAACCTGCTCTTCAGTCAGTTCCTCAGCAGAGGGATTCTCTTCAACCTGTTCGTCATCGTGCAGGAGGGCACGCTTGAGATCCTCAACAGCACGGTACTCTTCACTCTGCTCTTCGTCCTGGTTCTGGTGGCGTGCGCTCTCAGACTTCACGAAGCGGCGCAGGGAGTCCTCCCACTGCTGCTGTTCCATAATCTTTTCGCTCAGTCGTGCGCTCTTGGGAGCGTCTTCGTTTGCCTGTTCTTTCTGAGCCTTGGCAGTTTCGGCGCTCTGTTCTTCGCGCGATTGTTCATCCAACTTCTTCTTGCCGATTCCAAAGAAGCTCATTGGGTGTCCTCCTCCGGCGTGCGCCGTGTGATGATGCGCCATTTCCTTCATCCCCCGAGGGTGTGTGGGCACGGGGTCGGGAACATAACGCAAATGTCCTCATAATCCCTTTAATTCTATCGCGTGCATAGAGTTTCACCCCGTCACTCGGTGAGAGGTGACGAGGTGAAACTTGTACAGCTTTCAAGGCTTGATGTGGCGAGATAGTCGCGTCTTTACACCTGACTCATAAGCTTTCGAGTGGCTCTTTAGCGCGCCTCATCGCGGATGGGGTTCGCAGCCTTCGCAGCCTTCGCCAGTTCAAAGCGGACGGCGCGCAGGGCGGTTGCCGCCATGACGCGCACACCAATGCCGATTGCCTGCTCGCTCGGGGCGTAATCGCCCTGATGCAGATCATAGGTGGGGTCGCCGGGGGCACGGGTACCCAGGCGGAACATGGAACCGGGAACTTCCTGCAGCATCCACGCGAAGTCTTCGCCACCCATGGACTGCTCGACCAGCACGATGGAGTCCTCGCCCAGCTCGGCGCGGGCTGCGTTCTCGAGCATGGTGGTTTCCAGATCGGTGTTCACGACCGGGGGTACGCCGCGGATGTGCTCCACCCGCGCCTTCACGCCGAAGGGTACAGCGACTTGCTCGATCACTTCGTCCAGCAGGTTGCCTGCCTGGCGCCAAACCTCAACGTCCAGGCAACGCATGGTACCCGCCAGGTAGCCCTCGGCGGGAATAGCGTTGGGGGCAACGCCAGCACTGACCTGGCCCCATGCCACCAGCACACCCGAACGTACGTCAGTGCGGCGGGTCAGCACGGCGGGAACCTGCACAGCAATCTGGCTCATGGCGTAGATGAGGTCTTCGGTCAGGTGCGGGCGAGAAGTGTGGCCGCCGTGACCGCTCAGATGAATTTTCACGGTATCCGAGGCGCTGGTAATCGCACCGATGCGGGTACCGATCTGGCCCAAGTCCACCTTCGGGTCACAGTGCAGAGCGAAAGCACGCGGAATATCCTTGAGTAGACCCTGCGAAATCATCTGCACCGCACCGCCGGGCAGCTGCTCCTCAGCGGGCTGGAAAAGAATGCGGACGCTACGGCCCAGCGGGGTCTTCTCGTTCAGCTCGTGCAGTGCCAGAGCTACACCGAGCATGACGGTCTGGTGAATATCATGGCCGCAGGCGTGCATCACGCCGGGCACGGTGGAGGCGTAGGGCAGGTCTGTCTGCTCAACAATGGGCAGAGCATCAATATCGGCACGCAGAGCCACGGCGAAGGGACCGCTTCCGATATCGACGTAGCAGCCGGTGCCTTCGCAAGCAACAGGATTCATGCCGGCTTCTCGCAGTCGGTTCATGAGGCGCTCAGTGGTCGCCACTTCACGGAAGGAAAGCTCCGGGTTGGTGTGCACTTCGCGGCGGAACTGCACGAGGGTACCCATCATGCGCTCCACCCAGTCGTCGAAGACGGGGGTGGACAAATCGTAGCGAGAATTAGCGAAAACCATACACAGTAGAATAACGCCGCCCGCCGAGGTTTACCTACCCGCTGCCCCTATCTGACAGCAGTCGAGAATATCTATGACTTTATGACAGATTGTGAAGAGTTTTTGTGCGCTCCCAATCCCCTGAAAATGCTCTACTCCATCATTTCCATCAGACTTTTTCTGTCAAACGATTCAAGCCGCCACCCGGTGTGGGTGACGGCTTGAATCGTCAATGCTGTATCAGCTGATACCGCGTGCTCAAATTAGAGCGAACGGCTCAGGATTGCCTGCTTCACCTCGGCAATAGCCTTGGTGATCTGGATGCCACGGGGGCAAGCCTCGGTGCAGTTGAAGGTGGTGCGGCAACGCCACACGCCTTCCTTGTCGTTGAGGATTTCCAGACGTAGGTCGCCTGCATCGTCGCGCGAGTCGAAGATGAAGCGGTGTGCGTTCACGATAGCGGAGGGGCCGAAGTACTGGCCGTCGGTCCAGAAGACCGGGCAAGACGAGGTACATGCTGCACAGAGGATGCACTTGGTGGTGTCATCGAAACGTGCACGGTCCTCAATGGTCTGCAGACGCTCACGCTCAGGCTCGTTCGAGTCGTTGATGAAGAACGGCATGATTTCACGGTATGCCTGGAAGAAGGGCTCCATGTCAACGATGAGGTCCTTCTCGCAGGGCAGACCCTTGATGGGCTCAACAGTAATCGGCTTGGTCAGGTCAAGGTCCTTCAGCAGGGTCTTGCAAGCCAGGCGGTTACGGCCGTTGATGCGCATCGCGTCCGAGCCGCAGATGCCGTGTGCGCAGGAGCGGCGGAAGGAGACGGAGCCGTCTACTTCCCACTTGATCTTGTGCAGAGCGTCGAGCACGCGGTCGGTGCGGTACATGGTCAGCGGGAATTCGTCCCAGTACGCCTCGGAGGAAACTTCCGGGTTGTAGCGACGAATCTTGATGACCACATCGTAGGTGGGGATGGAGTCGGAGTCGCCGCCGGTCATACCCTCAAACAGCTTGACGGATTCCGGTTCGGGGAGTTCGTTTTCAGCCATTTTAGTACTTACGCTCCTTCGGCTCGTAGCGGGTGTAGACAACGGGCTTGGTATCAAATCGCAGGCCCTTAACACCCTCAAACTCGGATTCGGGGTCGAGGTAGACCATCGAGTGCTTCATGAAGTTAACGTCGTCACGCTTGGGGAAGTCCTCGCGGTAGTGACCACCACGGGATTCCTTACGGTGCAGCGCGCCAACGGACATGACCTTTGCCAGCTCAATCAGGAAGCCGAGCTCAACAGCCTCGAGCAGGTCGAGGTTGAAGCGCTTGCCCTTGTCCTGGATGGCGATGTTCTTGTAGCGCTCTTCCAGTTCAGCGATAGTTGCCAGTGCTGCGCGGATGGTCTCGTCGGTGCGGAACACCTGCATGTCAGCTTCCATAGCCTTCTGCAGGTCTGCGCGGATAGCGCCGACCTTCTCGGTGCCCTTGCCTTCGAGGATGCCGTTGAGCATGTTCAGAACGCGATCTGCTGCATCATCCGGAACCGGCACGAACTCAGCGGATGCTGCGTACTCTGCAGCCTTGCGGCCTGCACGCTTACCGAACACGTTGATGTCCAGCAGGGAGTTGGTGCCCAGACGGTTTGCACCGTGGACGGACACACAAGCAACCTCACCAGCTGCGTAGAGGCCGGGGATGGTCTCTTCGCTGTTGCGGTAGACCTCGGTCTCGTTGTTGGTGGGGATACCGCCCATTGCGTAGTGCGCGGTGGGGAACACCGGGATGGGCTGGTGGTGCGGTTCCACTGCCAGGTAGGTACGAGCGAACTCGGTAATATCGGGCAGCTTCTCGTCGATGTGGGAGGGCTCCAGGTGGGTCAGGTCCAGCAGCACGTAGTCCTTGTGGGGACCGCAACCGCGGCCTTCGCGCACCTCGTTTGCCATTGCACGTGCCACGATATCGCGGGGTGCGAGGTCCTTAATGGTGGGTGCGTAGCGCTCCATGAAGCGCTCACCGTCAGCGTTACGGAGAATACCGCCTTCACCACGAGCACCCTCGGTGACGAGAATGCCCAGGCCAGCCAGACCGGTCGGGTGGAACTGAACGAATTCCATGTCCTCCAGGGGCAGGCCTGCACGCAGTGCGATAGCCATGCCGTCACCGGTGAGGGTGTGTGCGTTGGAGGTGGTCTTGAAGATCTTGCCACAACCGCCGGATGCGAAGATCACGGACTTAGCCTGGAAGACGTGGACCTCGCCGGTTGCCAGGTCGTAGGAGACGACGCCAGCGGGGCGGGGCTTGCCCTCTTCGTCCTTGACCAGGATCAGGTCGAGAACGTAGAACTCGTTGTAGAACTCCACATTGTGACGAACGCAGTTCTGGTAGAGGGTCTGCAGAATCATGTGGCCGGTACGGTCAGCTGCGTAGCATGCGCGGCGCACAGCAGCCTTACCGTGGTCACGGGTGTGACCGCCGAAGCGGCGCTGGTCAATGCGGCCTTCGGGGGTTCGGTTGAAGGGAAGACCCATCTTTTCCAGGTCGAGCACAGCGTCAATAGCTTCCTTAGCCATGATTTCTGCTGCGTCCTGGTCGACCAGGTAGTCGCCACCCTTGACGGTGTCAAAGGTGTGCCACTCCCAGTTGTCCTCTTCAACGTTAGCCAGAGCGGCGCACATGCCACCCTGTGCAGCACCGGTGTGGGAGCGGGTGGGGTATAGCTTGGTCAGTACCGCGGTGCGAACTCGCTGACCGGCCTCAATGGCGGCACGCATACCTGCGCCACCGGCACCGACGATCACTACATCGTACTTATGTACCTGCATGATGTTCTTTCTGTGTTTTAGATGTTTTCGTTTGTCTCGGATACGTCGCCGTTAGCGTGCCGAGCAGAAGCTGGGGAGCAGTTCAGCCGCTGCGCCGGAGGGGCAGGGGTCGAACGCGAAGATGGTGAGGGTACCAATCAGCAGGACGAATGCGCATGCTGCGAAGAGGATGATCTTCAGCCAAACGCGCAGGCGGTCCTTCTCAGCGTAGTCATCGATGATGACGCGGATGCCGTTAGCACCGTGCAGCATAGCCAGCCAGAGCAGCAGCAAATCCCAGACCTGCCAGAAGGGGTTAGCCCACTTGCCGCCCACGAAGCCGAAGTCGATGGCGTGGATACCGTCACCGACCATGAGGTTGGAGAACAGGTGACCGAAAATCAGCACGACGAGTACGACGCCGGACAGGCGCATACCCAGCCAAGCGAACATCTCAAAGTTGTTGCGCTTGGAGGAGGAGCGGTTGTACTTCACACCGTCGATGCGGTTGTCACGCAGACGGGGTACATAGGTGCGGGGCTTAAGCGGAGTAGCCATAGTTTAGTGACCTCCCATGTGCGAGAAAACGATCGGCAGGTGACGTGCGGCAAAGCCAGCAACGGTGATTGCCCAGAGGAAAAGCACAACCCAGAGAATCTTGATGTGCATGTAGGTTGCCTTCTGGCTGATTTCGACGTTGCCGTCCTTGTTCTTCGCCTGGATGTGCTCCACGTGCGAGTTGGTTGCCTTACCCCAGAAGTCAATAAGGATAATACGAATACCGTTGAACGCGTGGTAGACGATGGCGGCGACAAGCGCGGTCTCGCCCAGGCCCATGATGGGGTTCTTGTACAGGCTCAGTACACCGTTGTAGGCCTCCGGGGAGATACGCACGACGGCAGTATCTAGGATGTGTACAAGAAGGAAGAAGAAAATCGCGATACCGGTAATGCGATGAGCAACCCAGGACCACATGCCCCAGCGGCCGCGGTAGAGGGTTCCTTTAGAACCATTCAACACTGAATAACCTCCTGCTGCGACGGCGAGCGTCTGGGTTCTGGTACCGCATTTTTAGGCCCCAGCTTCCAGGCACAGCTGTGTGCTCACCGACTGCTTTTGTTCGTCTGTTACTTCCAAGATATCAGGTAAATTCACAGCTTACTGACACCCTGTTTAGGGTTTTTTTACAGGTTCTAAAAGCAAATTAGGGCACATTTTCTTTACGATATCCCCTAATCCCCTGTGTTTGTACGGAACTTACCTTAACCTAACCTCAAACATCACCTAAATGAGAGCCGCCTGACACTTTTTTGTTAAAACCTAAAAGAATTCGATATATGACAAATTCACCCGCTATTCTTGAAGCGATGAATACTGCACTCACTCGATTCCGCCCGCTTATTCCCGCCGGCGGTGTTGGCTCGCGTTTGTGGCCCCTGTCCCGCGCGCATGCCCCGAAATTCCTGCTCGACCTTACCTCGTCGGGCAATTCCCTGTTGCGTGACACCTACGACCGTCTCATCGATCTCAGCAACGGTTCCGTCATGGTAGTTACCGGCACTTCGCACGCCAATGCGGTTACCCAGCAGATTCCTGAGTTGCGTGCCGCTGACCTGGTGCTGGAGCCCTCCCCCAAGGACTCGGCTGCAGCTATCGGTCTGGCTTGCGCTATCATCTACCGCCGCGAACCGGACGCCATCATCGGCTCCTTCGCAGCTGACCACGTCATCAGCCCCGTGGATGAGTTCCACCGTGTGGTGACCGAAGCTGTCACCACCGCGGCAACCGGCAAGATTGTCACCATCGGCATTACCCCCACCGAGCCTTCCAGCGCGTTTGGCTACATTCATGCCAGCGAGCCCCTGGGCATCGAGGGTGCTCCCAACGCACACGCAGTGGACACCTTCGTGGAGAAGCCGGACACCGCCACCGCACAGAAGTACCTGGACTCCGGTGAATACACCTGGAACGCAGGCATGTTCGTGGCACCTGCCGCCCTGATGCTCAAGCACCTCGAGGCGAATGAGCCTGAGCTGTACGCAGGCATTATGGAGATTGCTAACGCTTGGGACACCCCCGAGCGCGAGGCCGTTATGGAGCGTGTCTGGGAGACTCTGCCGAAGACCGCTATTGACTACGCCGTGGCAGAGCCCGCCGCAGCCGCAGGTGACGTCGCCATGGTTCCCGGCTCCTTCAGCTGGGACGACGTTGGAGACTTCGACGCTGTGGCTCGCCTGAACACCGAGAAGAGCGGCGAAGAGCTGACCATCCTCGGCGAGAAGGACAACGTCATTAACCACGGTTGCTCCGGCATTATTGTCGCGAACACCGAGCGCAAGATCTCCGTGATTGGCTTGGACGATATCGTTGTGGTTGACACCCCCGATGCTCTGCTGGTCGCACCGCGTTCCAAGGCACAGGCTGTCAAGGATGCCGTGGGCGAGGTCAAGGCGCGAGGTCTGAACAACCTCCTCTAAATTTTTGGCCTTGAGTAGGTACATGAGCCTTACTCGAGCAAAAGATACCTCTAGAAACCGGCTCTCTTCTTTTCGGAAGGGAGCCGGTTTTCTTTTGCCCTAATGGGTCATTTTGCAGGTAGATTCAAGGCTTTTGCCTAGTGGGGCATGGAAGGATGCTCCCTGCGGCTGGGCGGGGGTCGGAAT
Source organism: Rothia sp. HMSC073B08 (assembly GCF_001812975.1). Lineage (NCBI taxonomy): Bacteria > Bacillati > Actinomycetota > Actinomycetes > Micrococcales > Micrococcaceae > Rothia > Rothia sp. HMSC073B08. The sequence goes on from NZ_KV811044.1 coordinate 55,185, forward strand.
GCCTTACGCACCCGGCGTGGGCTACACTTCCAGAGTCTGATACGAGCCAAGGATCAACCACTATAGAGAACCATTCTCATGTTAATCTTGGTGCATGCACATGACCCGTAAGTTTTTCCTCACCCGCGCCGGTGCACTCGGCGCTGTAGCCGCCCTCGCACTGACCGCCTGCGGCTCCCAGACCGCCCAGAACGCACAGACCAGCCCCAGCGCCTCCACCTCCGCGAGCGCTACCCCCGCATCCATCACCGAAGGCAAGGGCGCGGCAAGCCGCGTTGCCATCACCTACGACGGCGGCGTGCTCGTTTACGACGCCAAGGACATGAAGCTGCTCGCAGACATCCCCAAGGAAGGCTTCCTGCGCCTCTCTGACGCTGGCGATAACCGCCACCTCGTCGTTGCAGACGGCAACAGCTACACCTTCCTGGACACCGGCGTATGGTCCGTAGCGCACGGCGACCACTCGCACTACTACACCACTTCCCCGTCGCTGTCTTCGCTGTCTCTGGCGGCTGACCACACCGGTCACGTCATCAAGGACAACGGCAAGGTCGCGGCATTCGCTGACGGCACCGGCTCCTTCGCCGTGTACGACCCGGCGAAGCTGACCCACGACAAGCGCACCGCCTCCTCCCTGGAGACCACGACCGTCACCCTGCCGAAGCCTCACCACGGCTTCGCAATCCCGCTGCCCAACGACCAGTACCTGGTAGCGGTCGGCGACTCCAAGACCCGCACCGGTGCCGCTGTTGTGGATGCTCAGGGCAAGACTGTCACCGAGAGCCCCGCCTGCCCCGGCGTTCACGGTGAAGCCATCGCCAAGGACGGTGCATTCACCATCGGTTGCACCGACGGCGCGCTGGTCTACAAGGACGGCAAGTTCACCAAGATCACCAACCCCGAGGACCCGTACTCGCGCTCGGGCAACCAGGCGGGTAAGGCCGATTCCCAGTACGTTCTGGCGGACTACAAGACCGATAAGGACGCTAAACTGGAGCGCCCCGAGAAGTTCTCCATCATCGACACCGTTGCGGCAACCCGCACCGTCTACTCCCTGCCTTCTGGCGTGAGTTACACCTTCCGTTCGCTGGGTCGCGGCCCCCAGGGTGAGGCCCTGCTGCTGACCACCGACGGTAAGCTGCGCGTCTTCGATCCGGCGACCGGCACTGAGCTGGGCTCCGTACAGCTCATGGAGGCGTGGACCGAGTCTGAGACGTGGCAGGACGAGCGTCCGGCACTGTGGGTGGACGGTAAGACCGCCTACGTGACCGATCCGGCGACCAAGAAGCTCATTGCGGTGTCCCTGTCGAACCCGGCAGCACCGAAGGAGCTGATGAGCGTGGAGCTTCCGAAGACCCCGAACGAGATCCTGGGTGTTTCTTCTGCGAACGCTGCACCGGTTGAGGCAGAGGCACACGGCGCAGAAGCTCACGGCTCGGCTTCCGCTGACGCACACTAATCCGGCGAGTCTGGCGAGGGCCACTCCCGCTATGGTTCTCACGCTGAAGCAAACCTAGCGAAAACATAAAGAGAGATGCGACCGATAACCTATCGGTCGCATCTCTCTTTGTGCATGCAGGGTTTATGCGCCAGCTACTAACGCAACGGCAGACCCCCAATTTCTTCCCAGTTCTGCCCATCGTAGGAGTAGCAGTGCAGGTGATCCACGGTGAAGGTACGTTGCTCGGCGGGCAGAGCGTCAAACACCTTGCGGGCGTTCGCCACCTGCTCCTCACTCAAGCCGTGGCCCAGAGTCACGTGCGGCACGTAGGGGAAGGATGCCGCGCCGGCACCGAATAGCTCAACCAGCTTCTGGTGAATCTGCTCGAACTCGGTTTTACCCGCCTCCAGGTTCAGGTACTCCACCTCGGTTACCGGGCGGAAGGAGTGTACCGAACCCCAGCGTGCCTCAAAACGCGGCGTGTCCAGCGCCTCGCGGAACTGCGGGGACTGCACCGCAGCCAATAGAGACTCGTTCAGCTCTGTCAGGTACACGGTCACGTGGGTGCTGATAGGCGCCACCGCACCACCAGCTACCGCGCGCTTCCACTCTTCCAGGCGCTGAACATTCTCACCGCTCACGTGCGCAATAACGCTCAGGTAGCGGCGACCGGGTTTCAGGGTCGGGGATACAGGAGCCGTCGTGGGGCTCAAAGAGTTCTCTTGTGCTGTCATCTCAATCGTGCAGGTAATGCGGCGTCTCAGCCGATTTGGCTGAACAGCGCGCTAGATTGCTGCGGCAGGCAGGAAGCCAACCTTCTTGTACACGTTCTCAATGGTGACCGTAGCGATCTCGCGGGCAGCGGATGCGCCCACAGCCAGCAGGCGGTCCAGCTCGGCGGGGTCGTCCATCAGCTCGAGGGTACGCTCACGCACCGGGGTGAGGCGCTCCACCACGATATCGGCAAGGTCAACCTTCAGGTGGCCGTACATCTTGCCCTCGTAGCGTGCCACAATCTCATCGATGCTCTCGCCGGTCATTGCCGAGTAGATGGAGAGCAGGTTGGAGACGCCGGGCTTAGCCTCGCGGTCGTAGGCGATGACGGAGCCGTCATCGGTCACGGCGGACTTAATCTTCTTCTGGGTTACCTTGGGGGTGTCCAGAAGCTTAATCAGGCCCTTGTCGGTGGCTGCAGACTTGGACATCTTCGAGGTCGGGTCCTGCAGGTCGTAAATCTTAGCGGTTTCCTTCAGAATCACCGGCTCGGGCACCACGAAGGTCTCACCGAAACGGGAGTTGAAACGCTGCGCCAGGTTACGGGTCAGCTCCAGGTGCTGACGCTGATCTTCGCCCACGGGCACGCCGTCCACCTGGTAGAGCAGGATGTCGGCAGCCATCAGAATCGGGTAGGTGAACAGGCCCACGGAGGCGTTCTCGGCGCCCTGCTTCTGGGACTTATCCTTGAACTGGGTCATACGGGACGCCTCACCGAAGCCGGTGAAGCAGTTCAGAACCCACGCCAGCTGGGCGTGCTCGGGCACGTGCGACTGCACGAACAGCGGGGTGCGGGTCGGGTCGATACCGGAGGCGATATACTGCGCCGCGGTCAGGCGGGTACGCTCACGCAGCTCCTCGGGGTTCTGAGGAACGGTGATGGCGTGCATATCCGGGATAAAGAACAGACATTCGTTATTCGGGTCGTCCTGCAACGCCACCCAGTTGTTCACAGCACCAATATAGTTACCCAGGTGCATCGAATCAGCCGACGGCTGCGCACCCGAGTAGATACGCGCCTTCTGCTGAGAGGCGTTAGGGATGAGGGACTTATCCTGCTTCTTTTCGTCTGCCATAGTTATTTCCTGTGCAGTTCTTCCTGTGTGGTGCTGCGGACGGTGCAGCACATCTTCAAAAACTTATCTGTAGGTGGGTCCGCGTCTTACTCACCGATGCGGTAGTCAACCACGAGCGGCGCATGATCGCTGAAACGCTCGTCGTAGCTTGCCGCGCGGTCCACGACCGCTTCTACGGCGCTTTCGGCGAGCGCCGGGGTCGCCATGTGGTAGTCGATACGCCAGCCTGCGTCATTATCGAACGCCTTGCCGCGGTAAGACCACCAGGTGTAGGGGCCGGGCACCTGACCCGCCAGCTCACGAGCCACATCGCGGTAGCCGATATCGCCGAAGAAGCGGTCAAAGTAGGCGCGTTCCTCCGGCAGGAAGCCGGCATGCTTCTGGTTAGCCTTCCAGTTCTTAATGTCCAGCTCGGTGTGGCCCACGTTCAAATCGCCCACGATGAGTACGTGGTCCGAGTGCTTTGCCAGTTCAGGCATGCGCACCAGCATGCGCTCCAGGAAGCGGTACTTATCGTCCTGCTTCTGGGTGCCGACCTCACCGGAGTGAACATAGGCGCTGACCACGGTCAGAGTCTTGCCGTTGGGCAGAACGTAGTCCGCCTCAACCCAGCGGCCCGAATCGTCAAAGTACTCTTCGCCAATATTCGAACGGGTCGCTACCGGCTGGTTCTCCAGGAGTTCACCGGCCGAGTTCGGGGTGCGGCGGGTCGCCACCAGCACACCGGCGCGGCCCTTCGCGGCAGCCTCCGCGTGCAGAATATGCCACTGGGATTCGTCCAGCAGCTCACGCACGATAGCGTCGGGTGCGCGCACCTCCTGCAGGCAGAGAATGTCGATGTCACGGCTCGCCAACCACGCCGCCATATCCTTCTTGTAGGCGGCTCGGATACCGTTCACATTCACGCTTGCCACGCGAAGCAGACCGCTCGGGCGCGGTGCAGGGGTGTTAGAAAAATGCATAGTCTTAATTATGCCAGTTTGAGGGAAGAGAAATTTTCACTCGTGCGCGTTTTTTCTCTGGCTGAACGGTAAACTATTGGGTGATGAATTCACACTCCTCACAGACCACCGACCACGGTGCCCCCTCACATTCTGCGGGCACCACCGCATCCGAAAGTACCGCTCACAACGCTGAGAGCCGCTACGAGCTACCCCCGATTCCCGGCCCGAAGTACGAGCAGGTCATCCACTACATTGAGCAGCGCTACATTATTCCCGGCAAGCCCGGCGATAAGCTGCCCACCGAACGCATGATTCAGCAGAACTTTGGGGTGAGCCGCCAGACGGTTCGTAGCGCCCTGAAGGTTCTGATTGAACGCGGCCTGCTCTACAACGTGCAGGGCTCCGGCACCTACGTTGCCGAGCGTAGCGACGCCACCTACATTCCGCGCGTGGACACCTTCGTTGACGATATGCGCCGCCGCGGTTTTGAGGGCTCCACCCGCATGATTGCGACCCGCTGGGTGGACGCCACCGAAGAGATCTCCACCCACCTATCCGTGCCGGTGGGCGAGCAGGTGCTGTTCGTGCGCCGCCTGCGTCTTGCCGACCACGAAGTCATCGGCTTTGAGCGTTCCTACTTTGTCAAGGCCGCCGCAAGTAGCATCCTGGACGCCATGATGGCGGAGATGTCCGGTGCGATGAGCTCGCTAGACCAGCTTGCCGACACCCCCAACGCCATTAAGCACGCCCGCGTACGCACCAGCGCGGCGCTCTTCACCGACGCCGACGCCGAGGCGTTCAACCAGCAGGTGCCCGTGGGCGAGGCGGCGTTCAAGGTCTGCGCGACCGGCTACACCGAAGAAGGTAGTCCCGTAGAGTACGCAGAGACCCTGTACCTTGCCGATGCCTACTTCTACGAGATGATTCTCTAGCACCTGCCTTTTCGATTGTGATGACAGTGTGAAGGGCGGTGCCCCGGTAGATTGTTCTACCGGGGCACCGCCCTTTTTGAGTTATCAGCTCTGAAATATTTCAGCTCTAAAATGCTGCGGGCCTTACGCCGTCTGACGCTCCGCGGTCTCAACCACGTTCACCAGCAGCTCCGCGCGGGTCATCGGGCCCACACCGCCGGGGTTCGGGGAAACCCAGGACGCCTTCTGCGCAGCCTCCGGAGAGACATCGCCGAAGAGCCTCTTCTTGCCGGTCTCCGGGTCCTCAGCACGGGAAACACCAACGTCCAGCAGGATTGCGCCGTCCTTGACCTGGTGAGCCTTCAGCACGTGCGGAACACCCACAGCGGCAACAATGACGTCAGCCTCGCGCAGCACCTCGTCCAGGTTCTCGGTACCGGTGTGCGCCAGGGTTGCGGTCGCGTTCACCTCGCGGCGGGTCAGCAGCAGACCCAGCGGGCGGCCCACGGTAATGCCGCGGCCGAGCACCACAACGTTCTTACCGTTCCAGTCGATGCCGTGGCGCTTGACCAGCTCAATGACACCGTTGGGGGTGCAGGGCAGCGGGGAATCCAGCGGCTCAGAAACGTTCAGCACAAGCTTGCCGAGGTTGGTCGGGTGCAGGCCGTCAGCGTCCTTCTCGGGGGCGATGCGCTCCAGCACGCGGTTGGTGTCCAGGTGCTTGGGCAGGGGCAGCTGCACAATGTAGCTGGTGCACGCCGGGTCGTTGTTCAGCTTGTCGATCTCTGCGTCGAGCTCTTCCTGAGTGATGTCACCGGGCAGGTCCACACGGATGGAGTTAATACCGATCTCTGCGCAGTCGCGGTGCTTAGCGCCCACGTACGAGCGGGATGCGGGGTCGTCACCGACCAGCACGGTACCCAGGCCGGGGGTAATACCCTTAGCCTTGAGCGCCTCGACGCGCTCCTTCAGCTCTTCCTTGATGGCTGCGGCGGTTGCGTTACCGTCTAGAATCTGGGGCATTGTTTTTCCTTCCATAGATTGCGGCGGGTTCGCCGAAACGGACGGTCTGTGTGTTGAGTTCTAGGGTGCGCCCCTAGAGGTACCACTCCCCCGCTACGTCCCTCGACGGGTGTAGCGGGCAGGGTGGTAAAAGTAAGAGGGCGAAATAACCCCGCCCGCTCAGCGCCCACGAAGGGATGCTGAGCGAACGGGGTCATTCATGGGTCTACCAGTTCTCGCTGCCCTGGTAGAGGGGGTACTTGGCGCACAGTGCCTCAACGCGGGCACGCAACGCAGCGATGTCCGGGTTCGGCAACAGTACGGAAGCGATAATGTCGGCTACCTCGGTGAAGCCCTCAGCGTCGAAGCCGCGGGTCGCCAGAGCGGGGGTACCGATACGCAGACCGGAGGTCACCATCGGTGGGCGCGGGTCGTTCGGCACGGCGTTACGGTTGACGGTAATACCAGCCTGGTGCAGCAAGTCCTCTGCTTCCTTGCCGTTGAGGGCGTGGTCGCGCAGGTCAACGAGCACCAGGTGAACGTCGGTACCGCCGGAAGCGATCGAAACGCCGGCGTCCTTCACGTCCTGCTGCAGCAGGCGGTTCGCCAGGATCTGTGCGCCCTCAACGGTGCGCTTCTGACGGTCCTTGAACGCGTCAGATGCGGCGACCTTGAACGCGGTAGCCTTCGCAGCGATCACGTGCATGAGCGGGCCGCCCTGCTGGCCGGGGAACACGGCGGAGTCAATCTTCTTCTTCAGCTCCTCGGTGCAGAGGATGAAGCCGGAACGGGGGCCGCCCAGGGTCTTGTGCACGGTGGAGGAGACCACGTGTGCGTGCGGGACGGGGTTCGGGTGCAGACCCGCAGCCACCAGGCCCGCGAAGTGAGCCATGTCTACCCACAGGTACGCGCCGATTTCGTCAGCAATCGCGCGGAACGCGGCGAAGTCCAGCTGACGGGGGTACGCGGACCAGCCGGCAATAATCAGCTTGGGACGCTCAGCCAGAGCCAGTTCACGCACCTGCTCCATGTCAACGTAGCCGTTCTCGTCCACGCTGTAGGCGACAACGTTGTACAGCTTGCCGGAGACGTTCAGCTTCATGCCGTGGGTCAGGTGGCCACCGTGTGCCAGGGACAGACCCATGATGGTGTCGCCGGGGTTCAGCAGTGCGTGCATGACGGCGTTGTTTGCCTGCGCACCGGAGTGGGGCTGAACGTTGGCGTGCTCAGCGCCGAAGAGTTCCTTCACGCGGGAAATAGCGAGGGACTCAACGATGTCAACGAATTCGCAGCCGCCGTAGTAGCGGCGGCCGGGGTAACCCTCAGCGTACTTGTTGGTCAGTACCGAGCCCTGGCTTTCGAGGACGGCACGGGGGACGAAGTTCTCGGATGCAATCATCTCGAGGGTGTTCTGCTGGCGCTTGCGCTCCAGCTCAATGGCTTCTGCAACCTCGGGGTCGAGGTCGGCGAGGGGCATCTCGAGGATCTTCTGCTCGGACATTACGCTCCTGGGAGTGTTTTTGCGTTATCTTCGGTCGCTCATCATCGGGGCTGCCGCGGCGTGCGCCGGGCGGTCTTCAGGAGGCGGCGCGCGCCTCCAGTTGAAAACCCTAAATGAAAAAATATGAGCTACACCTCATAATACCGTAAAGCCCGCTTTCCTTCGAGAAGAAAAACGGGCTTTACAAAGCATCATGATGAAGTTTTTACGGCGTCGGCGCGACACCAGCGAGGGGCATACAACACACCCCGGCAGGCTGATTGGCGACAGTTAAGCGGATCTACACACCCTACGCCTGACGCAGGATAGCGGAAGCATACTCCAGGTACGCCTCGCGAGCGCTCTCCTTCTTACCGCCAGCCACCAGCTGGGTCTGCACCACGTAGCCGGTCAGCACCGACAGCACCGCGGCACCGATAACGGTCAGCCACTCTTCAAGCTCCTCTTCGGTGAAGTCCAGCTCAGCGGCACCCCAGGCGCGGTAGCGTTCCAGGGACTGATCGCGCAGGTAGCTCAGCTGCTCAGACACCACGGTTGCCAGCTGCGGCATTGCCACAGCCTCGCCCCAGGTGACGAGTAGGTGACGGCGAATCTTGGGGGTGTCCAGCACCTTCAGGCACCCGAACACGTAGTCCCAGGGCTGTTCGGCGCGGATGCGGTCGAAGGGCGCCATGTCCATGCGGGCTGCCGCCAGGATAATCTCATCCTTGGAAGAGAAGTGGTTATAGATTGCTCCAGCAGACAGGCCGGTGGCCGCAATAATGTCGCTCATCGAAGCCTTCTGATAACCGTGCTTGATGAAGCATTCGCGGGCGGTCTCTACAATCTGAGAACGCCTGTTCTTTTTGTATTCTTCGCTGACTTTAGGCACAACCTAATCCTAGCGAACTTTTAGCCAATCCGTGCGCATCCCGGTCACCGTTGACGCGCCCCCACGCGCAAATTCAGCGCAAAATAGAGCAAAAATTCTATAAATATGAGTGCCCACAATACGGATGCCCTGCGGGCGTCCTAGGTAGCAAGCACGAAAAAGCGGGGCACCCCGGGGTCACCTCAAAAGGTTCACCCGAAAATGCCCCGCTCACGGCAGGCAGTTCAGCGGCAGCTGAGCCCGCTACACATCTTTAGTGGAAGAAGTGGCGGGTACCGGTCAGGTACATGGTCACGCCAGCAGCCTTAGCCGCCTCGATAACTTCCTCGTCGCGGATCGAACCGCCCGGGTGCACGACGGCACGCACGCCGGCGTCCAGCAGAACCTGCAGGCCGTCAGCGAAGGGGAAGAACGCGTCGGATGCAGCAACCGCACCGCGGGCACGCTCGTTACCTTCACCGCCGAGAGTGTTCGCGCGCTCCACCGAGAGCTTGCAGGAATCCACGCGGTTCACCTGGCCCATGCCGATGCCCACGGCGGCACCGTTATCGGCAAGCAGAATAGCGTTGGACTTGGGCGAACGCAGTGCACGCCACGCGAACTCGAGGTCGCGCAGGGTTGCCTCGTCAGCTGCCTCACCGGCGACCAGGGTCCAGTTCTTCGGGTCGTCACCCTCAGCCTGCAGGCGGTCAGCCTCCTGGAAGAGTGCGCCACCGGAAATGGGGCGGTACTCGATAGCCTCGCGGGCAAAGTTCTCGGGCAGAACCAGCAGGCGCAGGTTCTTCTTCTCACGCAGGATCTCCAGCGCCTCGGGCTCGAAGCCGGGAGCCACAATCACCTCGGTGAAGATGCCCTTGACGGTCTGAGCCATTGCGGCGGTCACCGGGCGGTTAGCGGCAATCACACCACCGTATGCGGACAGCGGGTCGCAAGCGTGCGCCTTCGCGTGAGCGTCCGCAATCGGGTCAGCCGCGCCGGGGGTTGCCACAGCAATACCGCAGGGGTTGTTGTGCTTGATAACGGCAACAGCCGGCTCGTCGAAGTCGTAAGCGGCACGCAGAGCGGCGTCAGCATCAACGTAATTGTTGTAGCTCATCGCCTTACCGTGCACCTGCTCCGCCTGAGCAATGCCGGGGGCAGCGGCGGGGTCAACGTACAGGGCGGCACGCTGGTGCGGGTTCTCGCCGTAGCGCAGGGTCTCGCTGCGCTCGAAGCCCAGGCCAGCGTACGGGGGCCAGAAGTTAGCATCCTCATCCTGCAGGAACTGGGATGCGGTCCAGGTAGCCACAGCGGTGTCGTATGCGGCGGTGTGGGCGAATGCGCCAGCGGCAAGGCGGCGGCGCTCGTCCAGGGAGAAGCCACCGTTCTTAGCGGCCTCAACGGTGCGCGCGTAGTCGGCGGGGTCCACAACAATTGCGACGGCGTCGTGGTTCTTCGCGGCAGCGCGAACCATGGAGGGGCCACCAATGTCGATCTTCTCGATGATGGCGTCCTGATCGGCACCGGATGCGACGGTCTCAACGAAGGGGTACAGGTTCACAACCACCAGGTCGAACGCCTCAACGTCCAGCTCTTCAAGGGTGTCGATGTGCTCCTGCTTGCGGCGGTCAGCCAGAATACCGGCGTGGATGCGCGGGTGCAGGGTCTTCACGCGGCCTTCGAGGCACTCGGGGAAACCGGTCACTTCGGTGACCTCGGTGACGGGTACGCCTGCAGCCGCGATGGTGGATGCGGTGGAGCCGGTGGAGACCAGCGCGACGCCAGCCTCGTGCAGGCCGCGGGCGAACTCCTCCAGACCGGTCTTGTCGTAGACGGAAATGAGGGCGCGGCGCAGGGGCACGCGATCGAGCTCAATGAGAGACACAAATACTCCGATGCTTTAGACGTGCACGCCGGTTCTCGACGGCACAGCTGGTGGATGGACGTAGCCTGCCCGGATAGACAGGATATGTGTGGGGGTATTCCCCGCCGCTGTGCGTGACGCTAAGGTGAGCGCGTCGAATGGGCACAACGGAACGTGTGTGGGCGGCGGGGTTTGAGCTCGGCTCATTCCGCCGCGAAAAATTTAGTGGGCGGAATTAGCTGTCAGATGCAGTGCCGCGGGATTCAGCGAGAGATGCGATGGTCTGCACGAGCAGGCGGCGCTCCTGCACCTTAATGCGTTCGTGCAAGGTCTCTTCGGTATCGTCATCCAGAACGGGCACTGCCGCCTGGGCGAGGATGGGGCCGGTATCAACGCCCGCATCCACAAAGTGGACGGTCAGGCCAGTAATCTTCACACCGTGCGCCAGGGCGTCACGCACGCCATGCGCACCCGGGAAGGAGGGCAGCAGGGCGGGGTGGGTGTTAATAATGCGGTTGCTGAAACGCTCGACCAGCTGCGCGTCAACAATGCGCATGAAGCCGGCGAACACAATGTAATCGGGGTCGTAGGAAGCGATCTTTTCTTCCAGCGCGCGGTTCCAGGAGGGGCGGTCGGCGTAGTCGCCGGGCTGAACCAGGAAGGTGGGTACACCCGCCGCCTGGGCACGTTCAATACCCAGACAGGGCTTGTCGGCGCCCACTGCCGCAATGTCGAGGGGAAGCTCGCCCGCTGCTACAGCGTCGAGGATGGACTGAAGATTCGTTCCGGAGCCGGATACCATAACCACAATTCGCACCCGACTAGCATAACCCATCTCACACCCTTATCCAAAGGGGTAAGAGGTTCACAACAGGCCCAAAGCCCAAAGGTAAGCACAAAGAAACCCCGGCGGGACAAATCCTCACCGGGGTTCACTGGAGTTCATGGGGGTTTATGGGGGTTTATGGGGGTTCACCGGGGTTTACTGGACGCAAACTCAACAGGTCGCGAACTCAATAGGCCGCATACTCAATAGGTCGCGGGCGCACGGGACGGTACCCTTATAGGTATGTCTACTCCCCCGCAGAACACTCCAAACAACGCACCGAACAACGCACCGCAGCAGCCCACCCCGAACAACGGTGCACCGCAGAACCAGCAGGTTCCGCCGCGAGCGCCGCAGCAGGCGCCGCAGAACATGATGCCGCAGCCTCGAGGACCTCAGGGTAAGAAGCCGCGCAAGCCCATCGACCCCATCGAACAGCAGAAGGCGAATATTCGCACCTCACTCATGCTGATTGTTGCCGCGCTGGTGATTTTTGCGGCGTCTTCCTTCGTACTCTCCACGATGCCGCTTTTCTTGGCGCTCTTCATCTTCGCGCTCGCCGGCATTACCCTGAGCATTATTGCGATCGTGCGCACCGCGGTCTACCGCGGCCCATGGTTCTTCTACATTGCCGCGGGCGTCAGCATCATCTACGGCGCAATGACCCTGCTGGGCGGCGTCGGTCTTGCCCTCATGCCCGGCGCGCAGGAGTACCGCGAGTGCCGCGCCGCCGCGCTGACCCAGACCGACATGTACACCTGCGACCAGAAGTTCCAGGGCACGATGGACAAGCTCACCGGCACGTCCAGCTCTAGCTCTTCTGCAGCTCGTTAGGGGTTCTGCGCGCTAGTTCTTCTTGCGGGCGTTAGAACCCTGCGCATTAGAGCCCTGGGACTTCGAGGAGCTGACATCCAGCGGGGGCAGCTCCACGGTAGACGCCTCATCGGTCACCAGCGGAAGGATGCCGGTCTGGCTACGAACCTCAAAGATGCGGCTCATCGCCTGATCGGCAGAGAGGACATCCAGCTCACGATCCACAAAATCACGCTCTAGGTCGTTCTTCTGCTTCTTGCGTGCCGCCTTAGCCGCCTTCTTCGCCTCGCGCTTCTGGGCACGCTCAAGCGCTCGGTCGTTGGCGCGGTCCTGCGCGGCAGATTCAGCATGGGCTGCATCAGCCAAGTTATCCTGCGCTGATTCATCCTGCGCTGATTCATCCTGCGCTGCGGCGGGCTGCTCAAGACCAAAACCGAAGTACGCCATAATGCGGCTCGCGCGGCCCTTCGAACGCGGCGCCTGCTCCGTGGGCTCTTCGACAGCGTTCTCACGCTCAGCAGCCACAGGTTCGGCAGCCTCGTAGACGGGCTCCTGAATCAGCTCGCGAGTCTCCTCCTCGGAGGGGTCATGAGCGTACACGGCGGGATCGTAGGTGTTGCGCTCGGCAGCATCTTCAACGTGCGCGGGTGCAGAGTGCAGGTAATCGACCTGCTGAACGGCCTCAATCGGCTCGTATTCCTCAGCGGGGCTCTCTTCGGCAGTAGCCTCTTCGGAGGTGGGTTCCTCAACAGTGGGTTCTTCCACGGCAGGCTTTTCAGCTACAGGCTCTTCAGCCGCCTCTTCACGCTCTGCAATAATCTCGGCGAAAGCGTCCGCCGCCGCACGCTGAGTCAGCTGCTCGGTCGCCTCCACGGGGACGGCAACCACCGGCTCCTGCGGATGCACCGGAACATGACCGGTCGCCACCTCAGACACAACAGACTGCCCAGATGCTACAGATAGATCGGCCTCAACAACGTTCTCGAAGGCCTCCGCGCGTGCCGCCTTCTCAGCTTCACGCTCAGCACGCTCTGCGCGTTCCTGTGCACGCTGCTCACGACGCTCCGCAAAACGCTCACGGCCCTGCGCAAAACGCTCACGGGTCGAGGCAGTAAAACTCATCAGACGCTCACCCAAGTTCGGGCGCTCATCCGCAAAACGAGGCAGCTCACGGCTGCTATCCGGCACCAGGGCGCGGCTCAGCAACATACCGAAAGTCACGCCGGCACCCACCGTCAACGCGGTATGCGCCGCAAACGTCAGCGGCTCAGCACCAACCTCTGTAAAACGACCAATACCCAGAGAGCCGTACGAAATCCAGCCCAGCCACAGGGCACCAAACGACGTCATAATACCGGTCATCACGCCCAGCACCACCGCAGAAATCAGCGCAGACAGCGGGCGGAACGGAACCTTCAGGGCAACCCACTCATCCAGGTGATCCTCACCCTCACGCAAGAACCACCAGCCAGCAATCGCACCGGCACCCAGCGGCACCAGCAGCCCCACCAGACCGAACGTGCCCATCGACTCGGGCACAGCACCCAGAATCGGAAGCATCGGCAAAGTACCAACATCACTACTGGTCAAACCAACCGAGGTACCCGCACCAAAGGAGAAACCGGCACCGGTCGACCACGCAATCGCATAAATCACCAGGTTCGGCAAGAAACCCAGCTGCAGCAAAGTCACCGCAGTATCACCCACAGCGCCCGCATGTAGCTCCTGGTAGGTGGCAACAATCTGCGACCAGCCCGCCAAAATACCGATACCCAAAAGCACCGCACCCAGACCGACCAGCGCAACAAAAGCAACCACCGCAGCACGCACCACAGCCCAGGCGTACGAACCCGCCCAACGCGAATACTGACTCATCTGCGAAATCTGCTCCGCAGTATCAACACCCACCATGCGCGAGAGCGAACGCGCCTCACGGTAGCCACCCCACATCAGACCAGCCACCACAATACCCAAAGGCACCAGGGCAGCATTCAAAGCCTGAAGAGGTTGCGGATGCGGGCTCGCCCAACCGTACATCGCCGAACTAATCAGCGCATAAGTCACCGAACCGGACAGCACCGGAATCAAAAACTCACCCTCATACGAGGCGCGCGCCAGGCGACGACCCGAACGGTAACAGAGCAGCAGAGGCAGAATACTCAAACCCAGCGGCACCAGCGTCATCGTGCCGGCAGAAGCACCAAAAGCAGCCGCAAGATCCAGGGGCACACCGTGAATCAGAAGCCACAGGTGCGCCGACATGGCGGCCACGGAGGAAAACTCCATGTCGCCAAAACCCTTGGTCGCCCACACGGCAGACATCGCCGCAAACACAGCAAGCGCAGAGAACAGGGCAGTAACAATTAGCTCAACAACACCCTGAAGCCACAGAGGCATGGGCATGGAATAACGCGAGATAGGTGAGGTGCTTTTCATCGTCCTTCAATCATGCCACGAATTAACGACGAAACCCGCCTCCGATTAACACTCGAAAGCGGGTTCTCACAACTATTCACACAGGTATTCATACAGACACGCACGCGAGGGCGCGCATCCGGCAAAGTTTTAATCCTCAGTCCACGGGTTGGAAGCTTCAACACCCCACGCCCGGTACACCTGCGCCTTAGAAGAAATCAGCTCCAAATCATAGGCGCTCGCGCTCGCCGCCATCAGACCCTCCAGGGCGGCGGTAGGCAGCGGACCGGCATCATCACGACCCACGGCATGCACGCCGAGCGGCGCCTGACGACCAGCCCACTCGAGGCTCACACGCGCATCCACATTAATAACGTGGTCGCCAAAGCGCTCAAGAAGTTCGGTAATCCAGCGATCAGTTTCCGGGTAGGGGTACAGGCCCTTCAGCTCGCCAATACTCAGCACAGAAATGTACATGTGCCGGAACGAGCGGCGGCGCAGAAAAGCGACCACGGCGGGGTCAGGATCCGCCTTACGGATCTCCGCAAGAACGTCGGAGTCCAGGAGCATACCGGAGAAATTCATACCCCTAATGCTACGCTACGCGCAGACCGGCGTACTCAATAGCGGGGATGCCCTCGGGGTTCGGCAGAAGAAGGAAGTTCAGGAACTCGTCGCGCTTAGAAGAAATGCGGGAGTAATCGTCAATGCTGACTGCAGTGTATCCGCCTCGCGCGGGGACAGCTGCGGCACGCAGGCTTTCCTGGTAGGAGCGGGAGGGGTTCAGAGAGATTGCTGCTTCGGTTGCAGAGCCGTTGTACATGTGACAACCTGCGCCGTGAGTGGCGCGATCCTTTCGCGTTGCTCTTGTCTGTACCAAATACCACCGGTTATTCCGGTGGTGAATACAAACCGCTTCGTCATCCGAGCCACCCGTGAACATGGGGTTGGCGTTCGACCATAGTCGGAGCTTATCAGTCGAAACTCTTGAAGCTGGGTTTAGCTTACAGCATTTTCTCAAGTTAAGTAAAGCGTTTTTTGAAAGAGATTTAGATTATTAGCCTTTTGGCTTGTGAAAACGTTTTAAGTGGCGTGAATTTTTGATACGGTGGGGAATATCTTATGTGAATACCGGTGTTTTTATGCGTTAAAAACTCCCCCACCACAAATACGAAATACGCCCTAAACCACCGCTCAATAGCCGCCCTGGCAACCAGCCCGACAGTCAGCCCGGCTGCCAGCCCGACAGCCTCCAGCAAATGACCGGCGACAAGGCGCAAACCCGCATGATACGCGATAATGAGCTGGTGAGCGCCAACAACCCCTTCCCCGAAATTCCCGTCACCGTACCGCAGATCATTCGCCAGGCCGGGCACCGCACCTACCAGCGCGGCGTCGCCTACCGGCGCAACCGCGAAGTCATCCGCTACAGCTACGACGAAGACGAGCGAACCCTCACCGGGCTCGTCAACGGAAGCACCATCATCCCCTACGAAGTGACCATTCGTTTCTTCCCCGCCGTCAGCGGCTCCGCAACCTTCACCGCCCGCTGCACCTGCCCCGTGCTCACCGACTGCAAGCACGCCGTAGCGCTCATGCTCACCGCGCTCGACCGCGCCTCCGTAGCGAAAAAGGCACTCAGCGAACACCCCAGACCGGTCGGCGTACCCGGTGCCGCGGCAAAGGAGGCGGCAGAGGCAAAGGGACCCGCAGATTCAAAGAGCGCGGACGTTGCGGAGGCGAAGAAATCCGCCGACCCGCTTGCGGCGCTGCGCGCCTCCGGTGCACTCACCACCGCGGCGAAACTGCCCGCGCCCGATGCAGCGACTGCCGAGCCCGAAAACACCCAGGGAAGCTTTGCACTCAACGAGCTAGGCACCTCCCCGAGCCTGCAGGCAGAGGCATCCGCCACCAAAATCTCGGCATGGCGGCGCGACCTCTCCTCCGTTCTTTCCGCACGTCAGGACCTTGCGGGCATCGATTCGATGCGCGTGAGCGGCGCCCTGGATTTCTCGCTGAGTGTCTCCGGTTCCTACGCGCGCGGCCGCAATATGCCCGGCGCAACCCCCAGCATTAACCTGCTCGCCCGCCCGCTCATGGCGTCCAAAACCGGGCGCTGGATCAAGGGCGGACTCAGTTGGGAAACCTTCGCATCCAGCGTGGGCGGACCCGTCGGACGGCACGAAATCTACCCCGAACACGAACGGTTCTTCGCCGAGCTCTACTCGATTGCCCGCCCCTGGCAGAACATGTACTCCTCGCACCGCGACTGGATCTCAATCAGCGCTTCTGCCTCCACTCTGCTCTGGGATGTGCTCGCCCGCGCAGAGGATATTGGCCTGCCCCTGCTCGTCAACGGTCGCGAAGTGAACTACGCTGTGCTGAGCCCCGCACAGGTGCGTCTGCACGCCACCGCAAGCGAGGATGCGCACGACGAGGGCGCCGGCCTGCAGCTTCAAGCAGCACTCAGCTGGGAAGGACGCGAAGGCGAACTGCTACGCCAGCTCTGGCTGCCCGCCGCGCACTGCCACCCCATCGGCACCCCGCGCACCGGCTTCTTTGCCCTGGGCGGGCTCGCCCAGCAGGAGTACGAGCAGGCGGCAAAGGCGGTGCACTGGAAGACCGCGCGCCCCGGCGCACTGGATGAAGTGGGCCGTGAATCTTTTGTTCAGAAGAGCGAGCAGGAGGCGCCGACTGAGGAAGCCGAGAATAGCGCACCGACGATTGCCCCAGTACAGGGTGAGCGGGTGCGTTACTCCCCCGCCGTACCCGAACTGCCCGAGGGCGTGGAGCTGGCACTCATCCCCCTGGTCGAGCCGCTCGATGCCGCCTCCGAATCGCTCATTAGCGCCGGAACCGTGCACATTCCCGCCGCGGAACGCGCCACGTTCCAGAAGGAGTATCTGCCCGCGCTCAGCCGTTCCATTCCCTCGCTGACCCCCGATCCTGCGCTGGCGCTGCCGCGCGTGAAGCCGCCGCATCTGGTGCTTGAAATCAGCTTTGACGAGCAGGTACGCCACGACGCGCAGCTGAGCTGGCGTTGGGAGTACCCGCTGAACCCCTTCGCGGAGGACAGCGCAGAGGAGGCGAGCGCACAGGACTCTGCGGGTGCCTCCGATGTGTACTCCCTGCCCGTTTTCGGTTACCCCGGTGAAGAGGGCGGCGAGGTGCGCGACGAGCGTTTTGAGGCGCGCGTACTGCGTTCGGTGCGCGCAATTCTTGCCGCCCACCCGGCGCTTTCCGGGTTGGAGGAGCGCCGCATCGAAGGCTGGGAAACCCGCGAGTTGCTCAGTGCGATTCTGCCGAAGCTTCGCCGTGTTTCCGCTGTTCAGGTGCGTTTTAACGGCACCCCACCGGAGTTTGTGGAGGCAACCGACGCACTCATTGAAATCACCGTGAGCGAGGGCAATTCTCGTGACTGGTTCGGCCTGGGCATTGCGGTGAAGGTCAACAATTGGACCGTGCCGTTTGCCCAGATTTTTGAGGCGCTCGACCGCGGGGCGGACCGTATTCTGCTCGGTAACGGCACCTATTTCTCGTTGCGTCGACCCGAGTTTAAGACCCTGCGCACCCTCATCGCGGAGGCTCGCGAACTCGACGATGCGGGCGGTGAGCTTCGCATTAACCGTCACCAGGCGGGGCTGTTCTCTGAGCTGGAGTCACTGGCGGCGAGCGTGCATACGACCGCGCGGTGGGATGCTCAGGTGCGTTCGCTACTGGAACTGGTTGAGGGCCTGGAGGATGCCGAAGAAAGCACCGAGGAGAGCGCCGAAGAGAACCCCGAAAAGGGCACTGAAAAAGTACTCGACAAGGGCACCCAGGATTCCCCCGCACCCCAGAAGGCTTCCCGCCGGGTTATCGCTCAGCACCCGGTACCCACCGGCTTGCAGGCGATCCTGCGCCCCTACCAGGTGGAGGGTTTCCAGTGGCTGTCCTTCCTGTACGAGCAGCGGCTGGGCGGTATTCTCGCCGACGATATGGGTCTAGGTAAGACCGTGCAGGCTCTCGCCCTGCTCGCCCACGCGATTGAGGAGCACCGTGCCGCCTCCGAACGTGCCGCCGAGCATGGTGAGAGCGTCGAGCCGTTCGCGCCCTTCCTCGTGGTTGCGCCGACTTCCGTCATCACCAACTGGGCGGCGGAGGCGGAACGCTTCCTGCCCGAGGCGAAGGTCGTGACCATCACCGAAACCACCGCCGGTAAGACTCCGATTGCCGAGCGGGTTGCCGGGGCTCACCTGGTACTGACCAGCTATACGCTGCTGCGCATGGACGAGGAGGCCTACACCGGCTACGCCCGCACGCTAGGCCGTACCGTTGACGATTCCACGGGAGAGCAGTCCGCCCCCGAAGGCTGGGGTGCGCTCCTGCTGGACGAGGCGCAATTCGTCAAAAACACCGGCACTCGTGCCTGGTCCATCGCCCGCGCGATGCCCGCCCGCACCAAGATTGCGATGACCGGCACGCCCATTGAGAACAACCTCATGGAGCTGTGGGCGCTGCTGGCAATTGTGGCGGACGGCCTGTTCCCCTCCGCCCGTGCGTTCCGTGACCTGTACGCTCGCCCGGCGGAGTCCGCTGAGGACCCGGCGCACGCCGCGGCGACGGCGGCTCGTCTGCGCCGGCGCATCCGCCCGCTCATGCTGCGCCGCACCAAGGAGCTGGTGGCGGCGGAGCTTCCGGCGAAGAACGATACGCGCGTGAACCTGCCGCTGGCTCCCGGTCACCGCCGCATCTATGACACGCATCTGCAGCGTGAACGCCAGAAGGTGCTGGGTCTGCTGGAGGATATGGACAAGAACCGGTTCACGATCTTCCAGTCGCTGACCCTGCTGCGCCGCCTGGCGCTGGATGCCGCTCTGATTGATCCGGAAGCCTACGCCGGGGTGTCGTCGGTCAAGCGCGACTACCTGGTTCAGCAGCTACCCGACCTGCTCGAGAAGGGCCACCGCGTGCTGGTGTTCAGCCAGTTCACCGGCTACCTCAAGAGCATTTCGGCACGCCTGGCGGAGGAGGGCATCGGCCACCTGTACCTGGACGGTTCGACCCGCAACCGCGCCGAGGTCATCGAGGCGTTCACGAGCGGTCAGGAGCCGGTGTTCCTCATTTCGCTCAAGGCTGGCGGTTTCGGTCTGAACCTGACCGAGGCGGATCACGTGTTCATCATGGATCCGTGGTGGAACCCCGCCGCTGAGCAGCAGGCAGTGGACCGTATTCACCGCATCGGCCAGGACAAGGAGGTGCACGTCTACCGCCTGGTCGCCGAGGGCACGATTGAGGAGAAGGTCATGCAGCTCAAGGAGTCGAAGGCCGCGCTCTTCGATGCGGTGGTCGGTGAGGGCGAGTTCGCCTCCGCGGCGGTGACGGCTGAGGATGTGCGTGAGCTGTTTGCGCCGGCTGTCGAGCGGTAGCCGCCCTCGAGTCTGAGGAGGTGTCTGGCACCCGTCATTTTTTGTCATTTGGTTACGCCTCAGGCTAGATTCACGCCCAATTCTGGCCCGGCTCTTCTCAACGGGGGCTCTGAGGCGTAGCCTTGAATGACTGCTTACGGAGGCTCCGCCTCCCCATAGATTCCAAAGGAGCATCATGAGCTACAACGTACCCAACGTAAAGTTCAACGACGGTCGATCCATTCCGCAGCTGGGCTACGGCGTGTGGCAGGTTGAGGACGAGGTTGCCGAGAAGGTCGTGGCCACCGCCCTGGAGATCGGCTACCGCCACATCGACACCGCCGCTATTTACGGCAACGAGGCGGGCGTAGGCCGCGCTATCGCTAACTCCAACGTGGCTCGTGAGGATATCTTCCTCACCACCAAGCTGTGGAACTCCGACCAGGGCTACGAGAGCGCTTTTGAGGCGTTTGAGGCGTCCCTGGAGAAGCTGGGCACCGACTACGTTGACCTGTACCTGATTCACTGGGCTAAGCCGCAGCAGGGCCTGTACCTGGATTCCTGGCGTGCGCTGATTGAATTGCAGAAGCAGGGTAAGGTTCGTTCGATTGGTGTTTCGAACTTCCCCGAGGAGCAGCTGCGCGAGATTATCGAGGAGACCGGCGTAGTTCCGGTCATCCACCAGATTGAGCTGCACCCCTACTTCTCGCAGGAGGCGCTGCGCGCCGTTCACGCCGAGTACGGCATCGCGACTCAGGCATGGAGCCCGCTGGGCAACGGTAGCGACCTGCTGCAGAACCCCGTGCTGGCTGAGATCGCGGAGCGCCACGGCGCAACCCCCGCGCAGGTCGTGCTGGCGTGGCACCTGGCTAAGGGCACCGTGGCTATCCCGAAGTCTGTGACCCCCTCCCGCATTGAGGAGAACCTGGCGTCGGTGAACGTGAAGCTGACCGCCGAGGACATCGCGGCTGTGGATGCGCTTTCCACCCCCGAGGGTCGTATTGGCGCTGACCCGGCGAACATCGACTTCTAAGGTGTAGCTCGGGCGTAGAGCTCGATACACGCCTAAATAAAGCCCCGACAGGCACGGATAGTGCTTGTCGGGGCTTTTGTGCGCTCTTGCGGGAGCTAAGGTTTTAGAGAATGATCATTCGCTGATTGCTCAACAGGTCAGCGAACGCTCGCGCTCTCCCCCGCTAGTTCTCGTCCTCCACCAGCAGGGAGAGGGAGATGCGGCGGCGCGCCGGGTCGACCTCCACGACGCGCACCTGCACGATGTCGCCGCTACGCACAATGTCGTGCGGGTTCGCCACGTAGCCGCGGCTCATCTGCGAGATGTGCACGAGGCCGTCCTGGTGCACACCAATATCCACGAACGCACCGAATGCCGCCACGTTCGAGACCGTACCCTCGAGCACCATGCCGGGGCGCACGTCCTCGAAGTGCGAGACGGACTCGGAGAAGCGGGCGGTGCGGAAGCTACCGCGCGGGTCCAGGCCGGGGCGGCGTAGCTCGGTGAAGATGTCCTCGACCGTGTACACGCCGGCGGTGCCTTCGTCCGCGCTCGCCTGAGTATCGCTATCCTGCACGTAGTCGGCGGGGTTCAGCCCGGCGAGCGGGTCGGTTCCGTCCGAGGTGCCCAGGGCGCCGGCAACCCAGTGGGCGCCGTTGCGTGCCTGCGCGTCGGCAATAATGCGGCGCGCGAGCGGGTAGGCTTCCGGGTGCACGGCGGAGGCGTCCAGCGGCTCCTCACCGCCGCGGATGCGGATGAATCCTGCCGCCTGGCGGAAGGTTTTCGCGCCCAGTTGCGGCACGTTCAGCAGCTGCTGACGGTTCGCGAAGGCGCCGTGTTCGGTGCGATAGGCAACGATGCGTTCGGCGGTTGCGGTGCCCACGCCCGCCACGTGCGCGAGCAGCTGCACGGAGGCGCTATTGAGGTTCACACCCACGGCGTTCACACAGTCTTCGACGGTGTCGTTGAGGGCGCGGCGCAGGGCGGCGGGCGGCACGTCGTGCTGATACTGGCCCACGCCGATGGACTGCGGGTCGATTTTGACGAGCTCGGCGAGCGGGTCCTGCAGGCGGCGGGCAATCGAGACGGCGCCGCGTACGGTCACGTCGTAGTCGGGCAGCTCGGCGGCTGCGAGCGCGGAGGCGGAGTAGACGGAGGCGCCCGCCTCCGAGACGGTCACCTTCTGAGGTGCTTCTGCGCTTTCCTCGCGCAGGGCGCGGATTAGTTCGCTGGCGAGCTTGTCGGTTTCGCGGCTTGCGGTGCCGTTGCCAATGGCGATGAGTTCCACGCCGTAATCGCGGCAGGCGGCGGCGAGCTCGCGCAGTGCTTCTGCCCATTGGTTGCGCGGGGCGTGCGGGTAGACGGTGCCCACGCGCAACGGCTCACCGGTGCCGTCAACCACGGCGTATTTCACGCCGTGGCGCAGGCCAGGATCCAGGCCGAGGGTGGTCTTGTGCCCGGCGGGCGCGGCGAGCAGAATATCGCGCAGGTTGGAGGCGAACACCTCTGTCGCGTGCTGTGCGGCGGCGTCGAGTAGCTGGTGGCGGATGCGTTCGGCAAGGCGCGGGCGCAGGTGGCTGCGCCATGCGGTGCGCACGGTGGCGGCGAGCCAGCCGAGTACGCGGTCTTCGTCGTCGACGGTGTTGAGCACCTGCACGGGGATGCGTAGCGCGGCGGCGACCTCACGCTCATATGCAGAACGGACGTTCTCGTAATTTTCTGCGGCGGCCTCAGCTTCGGCGCGGGCGGCACCACGCAGGCGGCTGAGCGCCACGGGGGCGGGTGCCACATCCACCTTGAGGCGCACCACGCCGGCGTCCTTGGCGCGGTGCAGCGCCAGCACACGGTGCGGCGGAATGGAACGAATACGGTCCGAGAAGGCAAAATAGTCGGAGAACTTCGCGCCAATGCTTTCCTGACCGGCAATCACGCGAGACTCAATCACGCCGCCTTCACGCAGGCGCTTGAGGAGCTTTTCGCTCAGCACCGGGTCGGTGAGGGCGCGGTCAACCAGGATCGCACGGGCACCGTCAAGGGCCTCTTCGGCACTGTGAATCTGCAGGGCTTCGTTCACCTCTGCAACCTCAATGCTCTCGTCCTCGTCGTCTTCGGTGCCGTCGGTAATGTATGCGGCGGCGATGGCGTGCGCCTCGGCGAGGGGCACCTCCAGCAGGTCTTCGACGAGGGAATCAAGCCCGGCGGCACGCGCCATCTGGGCGCGGGTCACACGCTCGCTGCGGTACGGGGCGTAGATGGCGTTCACGTCTGCGATGGTGGCGGCGTTCATGAGCGAGGAACGCAGCTGCAGCAGGGTGAGCGGGTCGATGAGGCCTTCGTCGGCGCGTTCGGTGAGCGCTTCGAGCACGCGGTTGCGGCGCTCTTCGAGGGCTCGGAGCTGGCCCAGGCGCGACTGGATGGTGCGCAGCTGGGTGTCGGTGAGTGCGCCCGTTGCTTCTTTGCGGTAGCGGGCGATGAAGGGTACGGAGTTGTCGGCGTCAAGCAGCGCCACGGCTGCGCGGATGCGGTGCGGCGCGATACCGGTTTCTACGGCGAGCGCGTTGATGAGGTGCTCGGCGGGCTGCTCAGTCTTGCCGCCGGTTTCGTGTTTTTCACGGTGTGCGGCGCTGCTGGGTTCATTGCCGGCGGCGCTGCTGGGCGCGGGGTATGCAGCTCGATCCGCGCGCGGGCGGATGCTGCTCGGGAGGGGGTGTTCGCTCATCCTTCCAGTTTCGCATATTTCGCCGCGGCTCATGGGTTGGCAGGTAATGCTGAGGAAAGAGTCAGCGCGGGGCGTATTTTGCTCGCCTGTGCGGGTGCGGGTAAGCGTATTTTTCCACCGTATCTTCTAGCGCAGATTACGAGTCTTTACGCACATTTTGCCCTGTGGGTGCGCTAAACATTGTCATCTTTCCGTAAGAAACCGTGTTAGGGGTTCACATATTTGAATAGTGCTAAGTTTCAGCGATAAATTTAGATAAAAGAGCATATTTTTTTGAAAAAATATCTCTTATTCGTGCAGATAAGGGGTGGCCTCACACCACGCAAACACCCTTATCTGCGTGCACACGTTCAGGGTTTCGGCGGCACGGTACGACATGGTGCCGCCACATCCCGCAGATGAAAGAGGGACCCATGCGCGAACAAGCCGCGCTATCAAACGCGCCGGAGGGCTACTTAGATTTTCACGACGAGTACGCGGAACTCATCGCCGAACTCGCCGCGCTGGGGTTCACCCCTACCCAGGTTCTCCGCCGCCTCAACTTTCTGTACCCGCACATCAACAAGAAGTACCTGAACTATGCGCTGGACTCCGGCATCTGGCAGTTTGGCCCGGTCACGGTAGACGCCCCGAGCTACACGGTACTCGCCTGCGGCCTCTGGTACGTTTTCGCGGAAGCCTACGATTTGCCTCCGGAGCCCGAGTACGCGGCGCTGATTCTTGATTGCGATATTATTCACGACCTGCCGCCCGCGCTGGAGGCACGCCACTTCAGCAATGAAGACATTGCGCACGTTCTGGCGAAGATCGGCGCTACGCTCAAGTACCTTGCCGCACACCCCTACTCCCAGCTGGAGGAAGAAGCCTACGCGCAGACCCTCGAGGACATCCGACTGCGCGGCGTGAAAGAAATCGGCACCGAGGGCGGTAGCCTGTACACCCTGCTTGCCGCCAGTATGGAGGGCGAATCGGCGTGGCCTGCCCCCGCACAGACGGTCAACGACTACCTCGGCGACGGCAACTGGTCCCTGGGCATGCTCCGCACCGGCATCTACCCGGCGGAGGCGCTCGAGAACGAGTGGTATATCGACGCCGCGGCGGTACCTGAGGATTTTGCGCCGAAGACTCTGAGCCTGTTTTTGAGCTATTGTGCCCGCTACGACCGCGAGCCGACAGCGCTGAACTACGGCTACTGGTCTACCATTCCCACGCTGATTGAGCAGGTGCCGCCGCTGGGTGCGGTACGCGCCAAGTTCGGCTCCTGGCAGACGACCCTGCATCGCGGACGCACGCAGATTGCCCGTGAGCTGCGCCTGTGGACGAAGAACGAAGCCAGCGTAGCTGCCGTGGAGGCGAGCGCCGCTGAGTCGAAGGAGTCCGAGGCGAGCGCCGCTGAGGAGCTTGAGCTCCTTGATGCTGAGCTGACTAACGCTGAGTTGGCTAACGCTGAGCTCACCGAAGCAGAACTAGCAGAGCCGGATACCCCGGACGGCTCCCCTGCGGGCGCTCCCACGGAACCGGCAGAACAGGCAGAACCCGCACGTCTGAGCGCCCGCGAACTCACCGAGCAGGGCATCGGCGTGGTGCAGACCGCCCACACCGACCTGGCGGCGTACCACCGCACCCAGTGGGAGCAGACGGTGGAAGTCTTCGGCGAACGCCTCGCGCAGCTTGCCTGGAACCGCCGCCTGAGCACCTACTACTTCTTCGACGGCGCCTGCCTGGAAGACGCCGACCCGACCCCCGTGGTGACGGTCTTCCGTTCCCCCACCGGCTTCCTCTGCGAGCTTGAACCCACCGTCGAGGCGTTGCCCGCCTTCGACCCGGAGTTCCTGCAGGAGCACGGCTGGAGGCACCCGGTACCGGTGCATGCGCTGTGGAATCTGCACGCGCTCGACCCGCTGGAGGCAGCTGCCGCCGTCATCGAGGCGATGCGTTCGGGTTGCGGTTGTGAACGCTGGGATTTCTACCGCACCGATGACGATAACGACCCGCTTGCCGAAGAGGCTGAGGTGGCGCCCCTCTAAGCGCGCACTCCCGCGAGCCTCTCGTCGGGTTCATCCCTAGAGACAGCGAAAGCCCGCGTCCCGCTCCCTGAGAGGAGCAGGTGACGCGGGCTTTACGCATGCGCTGATAGCCGGTACCGAGATAACCGGCACCGATAGCCGGCGTGGCTTAGCGTGGGTGTTTAGCGTGCCGAGAAAATCTCGGACGCCTCCACAATCGCAATCTGCGCGGTGCGGGTCGAGATTGCTTCGTGACGGCGGGCATCAGCACGGCGCTTGAAGACCCAGCCGATACCCAGAATCACGAACCAGACGGGCATCGCGAGCAGACCCATGAGGGTTTCCTCGTTCATGGTCAGCACACCAATGGTGAAAGCGAAGAACGCCAGCGCCAGCCACGCGGAGAAACGGCCGCCGGGCAGACGGAACTTCGACTTCTTGTGGCGCGAGGGGAACTTCTTGCGGTACATCAGGTAGCTGACCATAATCATGGCCCACGCAAAAATCACGAGCACCGCAGCCACGGTGGTGACCAGGTTGAACGCACGAGAGATCGAGTCACCCGCGTAGAGCAGCACAATCGAGGACAGCAGCATCACGGCGGAAAGGAACAGCGCGTTACGCGGCACACCGTTCTTGGAAATCTTGCCCAGGAACTGCGGTGCACTGCGCTCGCGTGCCAGGCCGAATGCCATACGCGAGGTGGAGAAGATACCGGAGTTCGCCGAGGAGGTTGCGCTGGTAATCACCACGAAGTTGATGATGTGCGCGGCGATGCCCAGGCCCGCCAGAGTGAACATGGCGACGAAGGGACTCTTATCGGGGCTGACCAGGCGCCAGGGGGTGACCATCAGGATGACGGCGAGCGCGCCCACGTAGAAGACCATAATACGTACCGGCACGGCGTTAATTGCCTTGGGCAGGGTCTTTTCGGGGTCCTGGGTTTCTGCGGCGGTGGTACCGACGAGCTCGGAGCCCATGAACGCGAAGACGGCAATCTGGAATGCACCGAGGAAGCCAATCAGGTGGTTGGGGAACATTCCGCCGTCGTTCCAGAGGTTTGCGACGGATGCCTGCGCACCACTGGGCGAGGTGAAGCCGACGGCGATCATGCCGCCGCCAACGATAATCAGGGCGACAATGGCGACGATCTTAATCATGGAGAACCAGAATTCGATTTCGCCGAAGTTCTTCACGGAGACCAGGTTCAGGGTCAGCAACACGCCGATGACAGCGAGCGCCGGGATCCATGCCTGCAGGTCAGGCCACCACATGTGCAGGTAGCCGACGATTGCGATGATGTCCGCGACGGCGGTGACCACCCACATGAACCAGTAGGACCAGCCGAGGAAGAAGCCCGCCATGGGGCCGACGAGGTCGGTGGTGAAGTCAGAGAATGACTTGTACCTCAGGTTGGAGAGCAGAATCTCGCCCATAGCTCGCAGTACCAGGAAGATGACGGCGCCGATGAGCATGTACACGAAAATAACTGAGGGACCCGCCATGGAGATGGCGCGACCGGAGCCCATGAACAGGCCGGTACCGATGGCACCGCCAATTGCGATGAGCTGGATGTGGCGGTTGCTTAGACCGCGGTGCAGTCGCTCTCCCTGCTCGGGAGCTTTAGGATTCAGGCTGACGTTGTTCTGTTCAGTCACGACGTCCTCTTTTCAGCGGTTGTACCCCGTACCGCATGTGCCGTTACTGGAATAAGAATCGCTAGATCGCAGCAGGCACGGTCACTGTATGAATATGCGGCCATTAGCTTGCGGGGCGTCCCCGGATTTCGGGGCGAGGCTGGGTCTCTATCAAATACCGCGCGGCATTCGGAAGTGTCACGCTATCGATTGACGCGGAGTTTTTCTGAGAGCTCTCACAGCTACTTGGATAGTTATTCTACAGGTGTTAAGTGCAAGAAAACAGGATTTACAGCAAAAATGTGACCTGTTTCTATTATTTACATCATATCAAGCAGTGTAAAAAATACCGCCCGGAACGTAAGCAGGCAGGCATGAGGGCACGCGAAAGCCCCGCCTCCGCATCCTAAAAGAATGCAGAAACGGGGCTTACACACAGCACTACCGGAGCACCACAGAAAGAACAGAAACTACTTCTGACCAGCCTTGTCAGCAACATTGTCAGCAGCCAGCACACGAGCACGCTTCGCCGCGTGGCGGCGGGTCAGAATCTCGTAGCCAATAGCCAGAGCGATGAACCAGATGGGGGTCAGCGCCAGACCGATTGCGGTGTCCGGGTACAGACTCAGGGCGTAGACCATGACGGCGAAGAAGACCAGACCAAACCAGCTCATGCCAATACCCCAGGGCATCTTGTATGCGGATGCCTCGTGGCGTTCGGGGAACTTCTTGCGGTACACCAGGTACGCAATCAGGATCATGCTCCAGGTGAAGATACCCATCATCGACGCCACGGAGGTCACCACGGTGAACGCCTCCATGATGCCGCTACCGGCGTACAGCATGACCAGACTAAACAGCAGCATCACGGTGGTCAGGTACAGGGCGTTGGCGGGCACACCGTTCTTGGTGAGCTTACCCAGCGCGGAGGGGGCGGCACCGTCATGCGCCAGACCGTAGACCATGCGGGAGGTCGAGAAAATACCGGAGTTCGCCGAGGACGCCGCCGAGGTCAGCACCACAAAGTTCACCAGCGAGGCGGCAACACCAATGCCAGCCAGGGAGAACATGCCCACGAAGGGGCTCATGGACTTATCCAGCTTGTCCCAGGGGGTGACGGCGAGGATGGTCAGCAGCGGCAGCGCGTAGAAGAGGCCAATGCGGAAGGGTACCGCGTTAATTGCCTTGGGCAGGGTGCGTTCAGGGTGTTCGGTTTCCGCCACGGCGGTACCGACCAGCTCAGCGCCCACGAAGGCAAAGAGCGCAATCTGGAAGGCACCCAGGAAGCCCGTCAGGCCCTGGGTAAAGATACCGCTACCGGAGGGACCGGGGCGATCCCAGAGATTTGCCACAGAGGCGACGGTACCGTCGGGCGCAGTGAAGCTAAAGGCAACCATGAGCGCACCAACAATAATGAGGGCGACAATAGCGACGATTTTAATGACGGCGAACCAGAACTCGATTTCACCGAAGTTCTTCACCGAGGGCAGGTTCAGCAGCAGCAGAGCCACGATAACGGTCAGCGCCGGGATGAAGGCTGGGATTTCCGGCCACCAGTATTTGATGTAGCCGGTAATCGCGATGACGTCCGCAATACCTGTGACGACCCAGAAGAACCAGTACGACCAGCCGACGAAGAAGCCGGCGCGCAGGCCGAGGATGTCGGTAATGAAGTCGGTGAAGGACTTGTACTTGGGGTTGGAGAGCAGAATCTCGCCCATGGCGCGCAGAACAAAGTAGATGACGCTACCGATAATGGCGTAAACAAAGACGATGGAGGGGCCGGTCAAGGCGATGGTCTTTGCCGAGCCGAGGAAAAGGCCGGTGCCGATGGCGCCGCCAATAGCGATCAGCTGGATGTGTCGGTAGCTTAGTCCGCGCTGAAGCTTGGAGTGCTCAGCTTCGGAGTCTAGGCCAGTGACGGAGTTGTGCTGCGTTGGCTGCTGTGTCACGTATTTCTCTTTCCTGCGTCGATTCGCCCTAAATTTCACTCGGGGGCGAGTCCGGGTGGTTGGTATTCATGCATAATCCTGAACGGCGCGCCAAGAGGCGGTTCCCGCGCTTCCCGAGCCAGCGCGGTGCGCTTGGGCTTGTGGGCTCCGATTTCGCGGGGCTTCCGATTTTCTTGCATCGCCGATAAAGGGTTATGCAGAGAATGCATAATTTCAAATTTTACCCCCTCATACCCACACAAGTACAAGGAATACAACATCACCAGATTTTTGAGACGGGGCGAGTCTGCGGCATCTCTCAGCCTCCACCCGGAACACGCCCCGCACCGCTCTTAGATCGCACCTCTTCTCTGCACGCTTCTGCCGGGTTTTCAAAAAATATATAGAAACTTTACGTGTAAAACTTTACACAGCGAGAAACCGGGTCTAGAGTAGAAACCGTTCAACAAAAACCTAACCAACCAACTACAGAACAGAAGGACACAACAATGGGCAAGTTCTCCAACGCAGCACTGCGACTCACCGCCGGCGCGCTCATCCTCGACGCAGGCGTCAAGAAGCTCAAGGCAGACGAAGGCACCTACGCCTTCCTGCAGCAGATGGCGGCAACCGGTGTTCCCGCAGTCTCCAAGCTGGACGCAGCAACCTTCGGCAAGCTCATCTCCGGCGCAGAAACCGCACTCGGCGCAACCCTGCTGACCCCCTTCATCCCCGCACGCCTGGCGGGCGTAGGCCTGACCGCGTTCGCGGCAAACCTGATGACCATGTACTTCCGCAACCCGGACATGCACGACAAGTACTTCCGCCCCACCCAGGACGGCCAGCAGCTCGCAAACAACATCGTGATGCTCGGCGCGGGTCTGGCACTGCTGGGCTCCAAGAAGTAAGCCCCACAAACTAAACTCACTCAACAACCTCACGAAAGTGCGGCGGGAACAGTATTCGCTCCCGCCGCACTTTTGTCTGCGCGCTGAATTTCTGTGTTTCTCAGACCGGCATACGCCCAGCTAGTTCAGTCTCACGCCCGGCTAGTTCAGCGTCACGCCAGCCCCGCACGCCGCGAAACCGCACGGTATAGCGGCGCTACGCTATTCTTTTAGGTATGTCTACTGAGAACACGCAGCCTAGCCAGGCACCCGAATCCACCGAAGAAAAGGCCAAGAAGCCGGTTCCCGAGGAATTCTTCCGCCAGCCCTACTCCTTCGTCCGCCGCGGCGACCGCCTCACCGCGCGCCGCCAGAAGGCGTGGGACACCTACTCCCCCACCCACGTGCTGGACATTCCGCGCCTGCGCACCGACACCTCCGTGTCCCCCGAGGCGACCTTCGACCCGGTGAAGATTTACGGCCGTGAGGCGTACCAGGTCGTCGAGATCGGTTCCGGTCTGGGCGAGGCGATTGTGCACCGCGCAGCTGAGGTGCCCGAGGCGAACTTCCTCGCCGTTGAGGTGTACACCCCCGGCATCGCGGACCTGCTGCTGAAGATGGGCAACGCCGGCGTGGAGAACGTGCGTGTGGCTCAGGCGAACGCACCCGAACTGCTCGACAACATGCTTGAGGAGAACTCCGTGGACGAGCTGTGGGTGTTCTTCCCGGACCCCTGGCACAAGTCTCGCCATCACAAGCGCCGCCTGGTGTCTCCGGCGTTCGCTGATAAGGTTGCGCGTGTGCTCAAGCCCGGCGGTATTTGGCGCCTGGCGACTGACTGGGAGGAGTACGCCCTGGTCATGCGTGAAGTTCTGGAGGCGCACCCCGACTTTGAGAACGTGAACCCCGGCGCCGGTGCGACCGAGGAGGATCCGTTGGGTGGTTGGGCTCCGCGTTGGGAGGGTCGTACCCTCACCAGCTTTGAGCGCAAGGCTCAGGAGGCGGGCCGCCGCGCGCACGATCTGACTTACCGCCGCAAGTAAGCACCGCCGCAAATAAGCGGAGTAGCGTCAGTTACCGCCAGGTGATTTCCCGCCACCGTGCAAAGTGCATACGTTAAAGCAGGTGAGGCTCCCCGGTCGTTCGGGGAGCCTCACCTGCTTGTTCATATACGAAATCTTCTATAGATAAACCCTAGGATTCATCAGCCGACGCATGTTTCAAAGCCTTCTCGTAGATAAATCGGTAGGAGTCATTTCTAAATTTTTCAAACTCTTCCAATTTCTCTATTTCTTTCGAAATATTAATCGGCATGGGTTCACCAGTGAGTTCTTCAAGAATCGAGAAATTTCCTATAGGGACATAATACAGAGGGTACTCAACAAGACCAGTTTCTTTAATGGTGCACCCTTTTAGTTCACGTTCTCCCATAGAATATATACTAAATGAACTTATCTTATTTTTTTCAAGACCCATCATTACAAGGTAAGCCAAATAGGGCGACAGAACCATTCGATGTGCCTGAGATTGCTCTGCAATCCTAAATCCAAGATCAACGTCACACCCAATAAAATCTATGAAATAATCTTTTTGAATGTCTCGGAGATTAATTCCACGATGACTGGAGAGTTCCAGTGCGACGGTACCTTCAATACCTAAACTTCCTACCAGACTTTTTGCTCCCTCCTTACCTTTTAGATTGTTATTCCAATCCTTAGGCATAAGATTCCAGCGATAATCCCAGGGGTTCCCTTGCGAATGAAGAAGAAAAGCATAGCTACGCAGTTTTAGGGTGTATGACGAACCAGGAATCTGACTGGGAGAAACTGATTCAAGAGATGCAATAAATTGCTGCAACGCTTCTCCAATAGCTACCGGCTCAGGTTTGCCGTCGTTTCCAATAGGTATCGTTCGGAGATACACCAGCTCATCGCCCCTGACTCTCCATAAGAACCACCCTGCATCAACAGCAGATTCAACCTGATGATTCGACTCCCTCAGACCTTTATCGAAGCTTTCCATAAAGGTTGATATTACGCCAACACCAGAAATAGGATACTTAATTTTTAAAGCAGTTGATTCACTAATATCAACACCACACACTAAAAATGCAGGTAAATTTTTTCCAATACCCATAATCCACCTTAGCATTTACTGTTTATCAGCATCTAGCAAACCCTGACACATATCCATAATCGCAGAGTAAAATAAAACTAGGAGGAGCACACCAGCGACAATCACAGACAGAATCAAACATTCTTCTTTTCGAAGTGAATGTTCATGAAACCACGGAACAAACCCAGCCGAGAATAAGACTAGAAAAATTGAACTCATAAACACAGAACTCTGAAGCCTTTGAACATTTTTAAATTTTTTATCAGCAATACCGGCCAGAGTAGACATCTGATCATTGATGTATTCCATCTTGTCAGTGTGCGATATGCTATCCAGGATCTTCGCATCAGCATTATAAGAACCGTAGAAAAATATATTACCAGCCCTGCCAGAAACGCTCATATTTGGCCTCTGATAAAAACCAATCTTAAATGAAATAATTACAGTACTTACAAAAAATGCAGTCCAGATATATGTCCATGAATTCCAAAAGTTACCGACTTTCTCGGTGGCCGGGATAAGTGCGCCATAAGCCGCTACGATAAAGCCCTGGACAGCCAACAGCATCTGGATTCTTACGTCAGCATTTTTAATCCAATCAGAGAAGTACTGAACAAGTCTCCACCTCTCCTCATAACTCACACCCTGCTCAACCGGAGCTGGTGTTTGAGTCTCAGCCGGTGCCTGGTTTTTATCATTTGTCGTGCCATCAGACCTCGCCTGGTTCTCAGTAACTTTCTGCTCTTTGATAGCTACTGGCTTCCACTGCATAAAGGTGTTCCAGACGAACAAATTTTTCACTCTGCCAGCCCCTCCTCTATCTCAATACCCCGAACTTGTTAGTCCAACTATGCTATCTCCAACTATATAACCAAGCAGGTGAGGCTCCCCGATCATTCGGGGAGCCTCACCTTCTTGTGTGTGGGTCCAAGTTCATGCGGGGCGGGGGTCTACCCTACCTCGCTCGCACAACACTAAGACGCACAAGCCTATATGGGTGGCTGACTAGCGCAGATGAGCTAGAACAGCCGAACCGTTTATCCCAGTGTAGCGGGTTTAGTCGGTTTAGCGCTGCGGCTTCGCATCATCCGCCGTAGCCGGCTGGCGATGCTGACGGTACAGCACCACAGCCGAAGAACGCTGACGAGGCGCCGGACGGGTACCACGGGCAATATGCACCACGTCGCCACTGGTACCGGCGGCGAACACGCGCTCCGCCAAGCCCAGCTTCACCTTCGCATCCTCAACCTGACGCTGTAGCGCCGCAATCTGCTCCTGCTGCTCCTCCACGAGGGACTCCAGCTCAATAATGCGGCGAATACCCTCCAGGGAGACGCCCTCCTGCGAGAGTTGCTGAATCTGCTGCAGACGGTTCACGTCACGCTGCGAATAGCGGCGCGCCTTACCGGGCGCACGCGAAGGCTGGACCAGGCCAATACGGTCGTACTGGCGCAGGGTCTGCGGGTGCATGCCCGCCAGCTCAGCCGCCACAGAAATCACGAAAACCGGCAGGTCCACGCTGTGCAACGGCTTGCCGCTACGGGACTTAGATGATGATTCTCGAGATGCCATGGTTTACTTCGCCTTCTTCAACAGATCCTTACGCGGGTTCTCCTGCGGTGCCAGTTTTACGAACTTATCGAATGCTTCCTGCGCCTCTGCGCTCAACTCGGTGGGCAGAACAATCTCCGGGATGACCAGCAGGTCGCCGTCGCCGCCCTTAGCCTTGAAGCCACGGCCCTTAGCGCGCAGTCGGCGGCCAACTTGACCGGGTGCCAGGCGCAGCTTCACGGTGGATGCGTCGGGCAGGGGCACCTCGATCACTGCGCCGTCGACGGCCTCGGCGAGGGTGACGGGTGCGCGCAGGATCAGGTTGTTGCCTTCGCGCGAGTACACGGAGTCATCGGAGACGCGCACGGTGACCTTCAGGTCGCCGCCGCGCAGGCCCTTGCCGCGCAGGCGGACCTTCTGGCCGTCCTTAATGCCTGCGGGGATGCGTGCCTCGGTGTGGGAGCCGTCCGGCAGGAACACGGTCACGGTCGCGCCGGTGTATGCCTGGGCGAGGCTGATGCGGGTGCTGGTGCTGCTCTCTTCGGGGGCTGCGTGCTGTGCACCGCCGAAGCCGCCGCCACCCATGCCGCCGAAGTCGGCACTGGTGAAACCTGCGGAGCGTCGGGAACCGCCGGCGCTACCACCGAAGAGGCCGCCGAGCAGGTCGTCAATGTTGATGCCTGCGCCGCCGCTGCTGAAGCCGCCGAATGCGTCCGCGCCGGGGTAGCCGGTGTAGCTACCACCGCCGAAACCGCCACCGCCGAAGCCGCCCATGCCAGATGCGCCGTAGCGGCGGATCTGGTCGTACTCTTCGCGCTGCTTCTTGTCGGAGAGTACGTCGTATGCTTCCGAGATTTCCTTGAACTTCTTCTCTGCTGCGGCATCGCCGGGGTTCAGGTCCGGGTGGTACTTGCGGGAGAGCTTGCGGTACGCCTTCTTGATGTCGCTTTCGCTTGCGTCTTCGCTAACGCCCAGTGCCTTATAGAAGTCGTCGGTTAGCCAGTTTTCACTTGCCATGTTGTGTTTCTCCTTCTGCGGTGATGCGCCGCCCTCCTCGGTTACGGGACGGCTTGCAGGGGCACCGCGTACTTGTCTTAATACTCTATATAAAAGTTTAGTCTACTTGACTCAATTTTGAAAGGGCTGAGCCCAAAAAAATAGCACCCCTACAAGCCTTCTCGCCGCCACCACAGCTCGCCAAAACCCGCGCCAACACGCCGGTATAGCAACCCCGGCAGAACAGCTTAGGCAAACAACAGGGCGGGCACTCCCCCACCAGGGAGAGCACCCGCCCGTCGTTAGTTATTCAGCCAATGCTTAGCCGATCACCTTACGGTGCGACAGCCACAGCCACCTGAGCGGTACGAACCACACGGTCGTTCACGCGGTAGCCGTAACGCAGAACCATGGAGACATGATCCTCAGTTACCTCGTCGGTGGGCTGCTGCAGTACAGCTTCGTGGATGTTCGGGTCGAAGGCGTCGCCTACTTCACCGAAACGCTCCACGCCCTGCTTGCCGAGCAGCTCTTCGAGCTTGGTAGCGATGGAGGCGAAGGGGCCTTCCTGCAGGTCACCGTGCTTGCGTGCGGCGTCGATATCATCGAGCACCGGCAGCAGTGCGGTCACCAGTTCACTGGTTACGAAGCCTCGCAACTGCTCCTTTTCGCGAGCGGTGCGGTTCTTGTAGTTAGTGAACTCTGCCTGCAGGCGAAGCAGGGAGTCCAGGCGCTCCGCGGCGAGTGCCGCGTCAGCAGATTCTGCTTCTACGGCGTCCTGGAGCTCAGCCTCGACGGCTTCCGCAGCTTCCTCGGGGCTTTCGACCGATTCAGCTTCGGGGTGGCCTTCCGCTGCGGGGGCGTTGAATGCCTCCTCCAGCGGGTCGGGGGTGACGTTTTCCTGCTCAGCCATGATTACTTCTTCTCGTCTTCGTCGATAACCTCGGCGTCGACAACGTCCTCATCAGCGGCGGGCTTGGACTCGGATGCCTCAGCCTGTGCTGCTGCGTAGAGTGCCTCGCCCAGCTTGGATCGGGATGCCTGCAGCTTCTCGAATGCGGACTTCACTGCTGCGTCGTCGTCGCCCTCGAGTGCCTTCTTCAGCTCGTCGACATCGCCCTGGACCTCGGTCTTGACGTTCTCGGGCAGCTTGTCGCCGTTCTCCTTCAGGAGCTTCTCAGTGGTGTATGCGACGGACTCGGCTTCGTTGCGGGTGTCAGCAGCCTCGCGACGTGCCTTGTCCTGCTCTGCATGTGCCTCTGCGTCCTTGACCATGCGGTCGATGTCGTCCTTGGAGAGGGAGGTGCCGCCGGTGATGGTCATGGACTGCTCAACACCGGTGCCCTTGTCCTTTGCGGAGACGTGGACGATACCGTTTGCGTCGATGTCGAAGGTGACCTCAATCTGGGGCACGCCACGGGGTGCGGGGGCGATGCCGGTCAGCTCGAAGGTACCCAGGTTCTTGTTGTCGCGAGTGAACTCACGCTCACCCTGGAAGACCTGAATGGTCACGGAGGGCTGGTTGTCCTCTGCGGTGGTGAAGGTCTCGGAACGCTTGGTCGGGATTGCGGTGTTGCGCTCGATCAGCTTGGTCATCACGCCGCCCTTGGTCTCGATACCGAGGGAGAGGGGGGTGACGTCGATCAGCAGAACGTCCTTACGGTCGCCCTTCAGAACGCCTGCCTGCAGTGCTGCACCCATTGCCACGACCTCGTCGGGGTTCACGCCCTTGTTGGGCTCGCGACCGGTGAGCTCCTTGACGAGCTCAGCAACAGCGGGCATACGGGTGGAGCCACCGACCAGAACAACCTCGGAAATCTCGGAGATGGACACGCCAGCTTCCTTGATTACGTCGAGCACGGGCTTCTTGGTGCGCTCGAGCAGGTCGCGGGTCAGCTCCTCGAACTTTGCGCGGGTCAGCTTCTCATCCAGGTGGATGGGGCCCTCGGGGGTGACGGACAGGTACTGCAGGGAGATGTTGGTGCTGGTTGCGCTGGACAGTTCCTTCTTAGCCTGCTCAGCTGCTTCCTGCAGACGCTGCAGCGCGATCTTGTCCTTGGACAGGTCTGCGCCGGTGTTTGCCTTCACCTGTGCGAGCAGCCACTCGACTACGCGCTGGTCCCAGTCGTCGCCACCGAGGCGGTTGTCACCGCTGGTTGCGCGAACCTGAATGGTGGAGAAGCCATCGTCGTCCTTGCCGACTTCCAGCAGGGAGACGTCGAAGGTACCGCCACCGAGGTCGAAGACCAGGATGAGCTCGTCTTCCTTGCCCTTGTCCAGGCCGTATGCCAGTGCTGCGGCGGTGGGCTCGTTGACGATACGCAGGACGTTCAGGCCTGCAATCTCGCCGGCTTCCTTGGTTGCCTGACGCTCAGCGTCGTTGAAGTATGCCGGGACGGTGATGACGGCGTCGGTGACCTTGTCGTTCAGGAATGCCTCTGCGTCGCCCTTCAGCTTCATGAGGATACGAGCGGAGATTTCCTGCGGGGTGTACTTCTTGCCGTCAATCTCGGTGGTCCAGTCGGTGCCCATGTGGCGCTTGACGGAGGAGATGGTGCGGTCGACGTTGGTCACTGCCTGACGCTTTGCAACGCTACCAACCAGAACCTCGCCATCCTTGGAGAATGCGACGACGGAGGGGGTGGTGCGGGTGCCCTCTGCGTTAGCGATGACGACCGGGTCGCCACCTTCCAGTGCTGCTACGACCGAGTTGGTGGTACCGAGGTCAATACCTACTGCACGTGCCATATGTTTATTCACTCCTTAGGTGTTAGTGCCCCGCTTCTTCTAATGCGAGGCGGGATAGTTTGAAAGTTGTGGAGGCGGTCGGTGCTGCGCGTGCCGCCCCGTGTGGGGTGGTCTGCGCGGCTCCTTGAGCCTCATGTACTCAAGTATGCACTCTCTCGGAGGGGCTGTCAATAGAGTTGAGCGAACTTTACTCAACTTTTTTATGTGGAGGGGCGTGAGGGGCGGGTTTTTTAGGGTCCCGGAGGGGTGTTTTGCGGGTGTCTTTGGGGTGGCGGCGAGGCACGGACGGGCGGTTTTGCTGCGAAATTCCGGGGGTTTTGGGCTTGGCGAGGGTGTCGCGCAGCGATTCAGCGCACGGCGGACACTGCCGGGCGCGCGGGGCGAAAAAATTTTTAAAAATCTTTAAAAAAAGGGGTGAAAACCCGAAAAATGGGGTGCCAGAGGTGCCGGGAGGTGGTGTAAGGGCATCTTATATAGGGTGTGCGAGGTGATTTTTAGGCGCGATTTTTAGGTCTGAAGGCTAGGCCTCTGGCAGCGTTGCTAGGGGTGCGCTTGGTGCAGGTGTCTCAACTATGAGCACTCGCCTTGAGATTCCAGAGAATCATTCCTCTTATATATGGAGAATCTTCCTGAGAGCTCCAACACTCACCCTATATAGGCATCTCCGCTTGTCCAACCCGCAATTCCCCAACCCTCACCTGTGGCTTGAAGCTACCCGCCTGCCGTATGCTGGTTACGACCATATCCTCTCGAAGCAGATAGGACCCCCTCATGTCACCCAAAAGTGCCTCACGAGACAAGCAAGCAATTAGGTGCCTTATATATAAAATAATTGCATTAATTTTAATTCCAATTATCGTATTTTTCACTATCTCATATATAGAATCCTTAAGTGATAGACAAATTGCAGATTTATTAGAAATTTTTAATTTTTCAAAGTTTGGAATACCATTCAATAGCGCACTGACAGTATTCCTATTGCTATTATTTGGACTCTTTGCATTCTTTCCACTTATTAGGGTGATACAAAAGTTCTTTTCCGCCCTTACGGGAAAATATTTTGTTATTTCACTTGCCGCTCTCGCAATTCTGGGAGGGACTGCCGCCCTTTACATTCCTTCCTATACAGGATGGTTTAAAACCGATACTCAGCAATCTACGAGCAGTACACAGCCTACACAGAATGGACAAGGTTCCGGAAACCAACAGAATCAATCTTCTAAAGATTCATCTTCTGATTTAAGACTTCATCTTCTATATATTACTGGTGGCATTATCGCCGTTTTGGGTCTTATTGAAACAAACCGCAAGAATAGCCAGGACCATATCCGTGAGGTTCATGCAGCCCGCCGCGACCGCTACATTAAAGCGGTCGATAAACTATCTAGCGATGATGCACCTGTGCGCCTTGGTGGAGTGTACGCTCTCGTTGGCCTTGTCGACGAGTGGCTAGATGACGACAACATTGATGAAGAAACTCGAATCAAAGAAGGACAGATTATTATCAATAATCTCTGTTCCTACATTCGCTCACCCTTCCTCACTGCGGAAAAAATTGAAGCATATGAAGCTCACAATGATTTTAACCTGCTTCAGGAATATGAAGCTGAATTTTCTTCCGAAGAATATTCCCCACAGCTACGGGCTCTATGCGAACGTGTTAAAGAATCTGGCACCTTTAACAATTTTCAAGATATCACCGCGGACTATGCAAAGTTCCACGAAGAACAGGACGTACGCCGTGCCATTTTTGTTGAAATGAGCAAACGCAGCAGCACTTTCACCAAAAACGAAAAGGGGGATATGATTCCTAGCCGGGGTACATGGAGCGAATTCGAATTCGACTTCAGCCGGGCGCCCATTTTCTACCCCCTCAATCACCTCACAATTGAAAAAGGTATTTTCTCCTACGCAAGTTTCTATGGTCAGGCAGATTTCAACGAATCAACCTTTATTAGGGATGCAGCTTTTAATGGTGTCAAGTTCACCCAAGGAGCAAACTTCAACGAAGTA
>NZ_KV811045.1:0-3876 GCF_001812975.1 Rothia sp. HMSC073B08
AAACGATTACACCACTCCACAGGACTTGACCTACTTGCTTTCCTAAAACTGATGTGATACAATGATTTAATCCAGAAAAGGAGTAAAAAATATGCGGCAAGGTATTCTTAAATAAAACTATAATCAAATAGTGGGAACAAAGGATTATGATAGCTCCTTTTGTAGGGGCTTAGTTTTTTGTACCCAATTTAAGAATACTTTTGCCTTATCAATTTTGACATATCCCCAAAAACAGCAATCACAAACAGGTGTATGCTGTATATGTGTATGTCCGCAACTTATAATCCCCAGTGGTAAAAGTATTTTACTGCTGGGGATTTTTATGCCCTTTGGGGCTGTAAAGGGAGGACAATCACATGAAAATAATCAATATTGGAATTCTTGCCCATGTAGACGCTGGAAAGACGACCTTGACGGAGAGCCTGCTATATGCCAGCGGAGCCATTTCAGAACCGGGGAGCGTCGAAAAAGGGACAACGAGGACGGACACCATGTTTTTGGAGCGGCAGCGTGGGATTACCATTCAAGCGGCAGTCACTTCCTTCCAGTGGCACAGATGTAAAGTTAACATTGTGGATACGCCCGGCCACATGGATTTTTTGGCGGAGGTGTACCGCTCTTTGGCTGTTTTAGATGGGGCCATCTTGGTGATCTCCGCTAAAGATGGCGTGCAGGCCCAGACCCGTATTCTGTTCAATGCCCTGCGGAAAATGAACATTCCCACCGTTATCTTTATCAACAAGATCGACCAGGCTGGCGTTGATTTGCAGAGCGTGGTTCAGTCTGTTCGGGATAAGCTCTCCGCCGATATTATCATCAAGCAGACGGTGTCGCTGTCCCCGGAAATAGTCCTGGAGGAAAATACCGACATAGAAGCATGGGATGCGGTCATCGAAAATAACGATG
This sequence comes from Rothia sp. HMSC073B08, assembly GCF_001812975.1. Taxonomy (NCBI): domain Bacteria; kingdom Bacillati; phylum Actinomycetota; class Actinomycetes; order Micrococcales; family Micrococcaceae; genus Rothia; species Rothia sp. HMSC073B08. The sequence goes on from NZ_KV811045.1 coordinate 907, forward strand.
AATTATTGGAAAAGTATATCGCAGGAGAACCAATCAGCCGGGAAAAACTTGCGCGGGAGGAACAGCAGCGGGTTCAAGACGCCTCCCTGTTCCCAGTCTATCATGGCAGCGCCAAAAATGGCCTTGGCATTCAACCGTTGATGGATGCGGTGACAGGGCTGTTCCAACCGATTGGGGAACAGGGGGGCGCCGCCCTATGCGGCAGCGTTTTCAAGGTTGAGTACACCGATTGCGGCCAGCGGCGTGTCTATCTACGGTTATACAGCGGAACGCTGCGCCTGCGGGATACGGTGGCCCTGGCCGGGAGAGAAAAGCTGAAAATCACAGAGATGCGTATTCCATCCAAAGGGGAAATTGTTCGGACAGACACCGCTTATCCGGGTGAAATTGTTATCCTTCCCAGCGACAGCGTGAGGTTAAACGATGTATTAGGGGACCCAACCCGGCTCCCTCGTAAAAGGTGGCGTGAGGACCCCCTCCCCATGCTGCGGACGTCGATTGCGCCGAAAACGGCAGCGCAAAGAGAACGGCTGCTGGACGCTCTTACGCAACTTGCGGATACTGACCCGCTTTTGCGCTGCGAGGTGGATTCCATCACCCATGAGATCATTCTTTCTTTTTTGGGCCGGGTGCAGTTGGAGGTTGTTTCCGCTTTGCTGTCGGAAAAATACAAGCTTGAAACAGTGGTAAAGGAACCCACCGTCATTTATATGGAGCGGCCGCTCAAAGCAGCCAGCCACACCATCCATATCGAGGTGCCGCCCAACCCGTTTTGGGCATCCATCGGACTGTCTGTTACACCACTCCCGCTTGGCTCCGGTGTACAATACGAGAGCCGGGTTTCGCTGGGATACTTGAACCAGAGTTTTCAAAACGCTGTCAGGGATGGTATCCGTTACGGGCTGGAGCAGGGCTTGTTCGGCTGGAACGTAACGGACTGTAAGATTTGCTTTGAATACGGGCTTTATTACAGTCCGGTCAGCACGCCGGCGGACTTCCGCTCATTGGCCCCGATTGTATTGGAACAGGCATTGAAGGAATCAGGGACGCAACTGCTGGAACCTTATCTCTCCTTCACCCTCTATGCGCCCCGGGAATATCTTTCCAGGGCTTATCATGATGCACCGAAATACTGTGCCACCATCGAAACGGTCCAGGTAAAAAAGGATGAAGTTGTCTTTACTGGCGAGATTCCCGCCCGCTGTATACAGGCATACCGTACTGATCTGGCCTTTTACACCAACGGGCAGAGCGTATGCCTTACAGAACTGAAAGGGTATCAGGCCGCTGTCGGCAAGCCAGTCATCCAGCCCCGCCGTCCAAACAGCCGCCTGGACAAGGTGCGCCATATGTTCAGTAAGATCACTGGTTGATTTCCGATCCCAACCGAACACATTGAGCTGACGGCACGCTCCCGCAGTTAACCGAACGCCCCCGAGGTCCTATCCGGGCCCCGGGGGCGGCATTTTCCCAGTTGAAGGAATGGTGGAGATGTGTTTCGATGGGTCCGGTGGCCATGCTCCGCCCGCCGCCCGGCACCTCTTCCCAGACTCAGCCGGACGGTCGGTCCGTCTATTCCGTTTTTCTCCTAGGCTAGGCCAGCGGGGCATCGCCCCTCTCTGCGCGCGCCCTCTCGATGAGCCCCGGCGTCAGGTCGAGATCGCCGAGCGGCACGTCCTCCACGCCGTAGGCGTCCAGCAGCGCCGCCGCGTCCTCCCCGAGCATCGCCCTGAAGGCGCGCGCGGGCGTCGCGAAGCCGAGCGCGCCGCGGGGCTCGGAGTTCACGTGCGACATGGCCAGCGCCAGGTCGGCCGGGGCGAGCCGGTCGAACCTGATTCCGGCGCCCTTGGGCAGCAGCTTCCTGATCTCGACGTGGTTGCGCTCGCAGGCGCCCTTCTGGTCGCTGCGCCTGGGGTCGCAGTAGAACAGCCTCGTCTCGCCCGGCCCCTCGCCGAGCAGCGCCGCGATCGCCGCCTCGTCGGAGAACTCGGCGCCGTTGTCGGTGAGGACGGCGCGGAACACGCGGCGCGTCCCGTCGGCGCCGAGGATGGCCCGGACGCCCTCCAGGGCGTCCGCGACGCACCCGGCGGTCTTCTCCTCCAGCGGCAGCGCGAGCTGGAGCCTGCTGGGGCGGTGCAGCAGCGTGAGCAGGCAGGCGGAGTCCTCCCGGGCCCCCTCGACGGTGTCCATCTCCCAGGCCGCGGCGCACGCGTCCTCCCCGAGGGCGAGGAACGCGGCATGCGACCTGCGGGCGGAGTGGCGGGTCGCCGCCCGGCCCGCGGCGCGCTTCCTCGGCCTGTAGCCGACCTTGCGCCTGAGCTCCATGTTGGTCATGCCGTCGTAGCCCGCCGAGACCCAGCGGTAGATGGTCGACGGCGACAGGTCCACCGGGCCGCCGTTGCGCGCCGCCATCTGCTCGGGCGACAGCCCCCGGCGCAGGCAGTCCCTTATCGCCTCCAGCCTGGCCGCCGCGGCGGGCTCGTCGGCGTCTATCCCGCGCCTGGACGAGACGAGGACCGAGTCGGCGCACAGCTGCGCGGCCCGGGCCTCGTAGAAGACGTGGGGGCGGCGCTTGCAGCCGATCGCGCGGTACCGGCCGCACCCGTTGCAGCAGCGCGGCCACGCCGCCAGGCGCGGGCAGGCCGCCGACAGGTCGGCGGAGGCGTCCACGCGCTCGCCGCGCCTGGCCTTCGGCGCCGTCACGAACCTGTGCGACGCCACCTCGGCGCTCACCGTCGAGGGCGACCTGCCCAGCTCCCTCGCGATCTCCCTGCACGACGCCCTGCGCTCCAGCATCCTCTGGACCGTGTCCCGCTCGTGCCTCGTGAGCCTTCCGTAGGCCCTCGGGACCGCCCTTGCGGAGCCGCTCTTCTTCTTTCCGGACATGCCGTCCTCCGATCTCCCGGGGCCGGCCGATCCGGCCCTCAGGGTATCGGGTTCCCACATTCATCCGCACATGTGCGGATGAAT
>NZ_KV811046.1:0-29836 GCF_001812975.1 Rothia sp. HMSC073B08
AGATGCCGAAATGGGTCTGCAACCCGAAATAGAGTGAACTAGGACACAAACAGGGCCTTGAAAGGGTCTCAAACACCCCCACAAACATCAAAGCACCTAGTCAGTGTGTTTTATGGGTGCTAAAAAATCTTCAAAAAACTTCCAAAAAACCTCAAAAATCTGCGAATTCCCCTCTCGGGAGCCCCAAAACAGGGTCGAACGGCGCCTAAAGCCCTCGCCAACAAAGACAAACCAAGAAAACCCAGAGCCAGAGGGCAGCAGAACGATACAAGAAGAGCCCCTCCTGACGGAGGAGCTCTGTGTGTATAGGGAATGTATATAGGGAACAGAAAAGGAGGGGCACTCCCCCGCCGAACATTCAGTACCGAACACTCAGCAGAGAAGAACCCCTCCCCATCTATATGTATCGAGAAGACTAAATCAGCTCTGTACTAGATCAGCTCTACAGCACCCTGGTTCTTCTTGCCACGGCGAACCATCGCAAAACGACCGTGCAGCAGATCATCCTTAGAAATAGCTGCGTCCTCGCCCTGAACCTTCACGCCATTCACCGAAGCGCCGCCCTCCTTCAGAATGCGACGAGCCTCAGAGTTAGACTTCGCAAAGCCCAGCTCAGTCAGAACAGAAATCATGTCCAGACGGTCCTCAGACAGCTTTGCCGAAGGAAGCTCAGCAATCACAGACTCCAGGGTAGCCTCATCCAGAGCAGCGAAATCGCCCTTACCGAACAGAGCCTCCGAAGCAGCCACAGCCTGATCGGTAGCCTCGGTGCCGTGCACCAGCGAAGTCACCAGGTACGCCAGAGTCTTCTGAGCCTCACGCTTGAATGGCTCCTTCTCAACCTTCTCGGCAAACTCAGCAATCTCAGCGCGAGTCAGGAAGGTGAACACCTTCAGACGATCCACAACATCCGCATCCGCAGTGTTCAGCCAGAACTGGTAGAAAGCGTACGGCGAGCACATCTGCGGGTTCAGCCAAATAGCGTTACCCTCGCTCTTACCGAACTTAGTGCCATCAGAGTTAGTAATCAGCGGAGTACCAATAGCGTGAACGCTCTTACCCTCCACCTTACGAATCAGCTCGGTACCACTCGTCAGGTTACCCCACTGATCAGAACCACCGGTCTGCAGAGTACAACCGAAACGACGGTTCAGCTCCAAGAAGTCCAAGCCCTGCAGAATCTGGTACGAAAACTCGGTGTACGAAATGCCCTCATCAGAGTTCAGGCGCTTCGCAACAATCTCCTTCTTCACCATGGTGCCCACGCGGAAATGCTTACCAACATCGCGTAGCAACTGCAGAGCAGACATCTGACCGCTCCAGTCCAGGTTATTCACCATGCGGGCTGCATTCTCACCCTCGAAAGAGAGGAAACGCTCAATCTGAGCACGCAGAGACTTAACCCACTCAGCAACAACCTCAGGAGAGTTCAGCACACGCTCAGACGTCTGACGCGGATCACCAATCAAACCGGTGAAACCACCCACCAAACCCAGCGGCTTGTGACCAGCCAGCTGCAGACGACGCATCACCAGCAGCTGCACCAAGTGACCCAGGTGCAAAGAAGCCGCAGTCGGATCATAACCCGTATAGAAAGTCAGGCTCTCCTCGCTCAGCGCCTTCTCCAGAGCAGCCTCATCAGTGCTCACGTGCACCAGGCCGCGCCACTTCAGCTCCTGCCAAATATTCTCGAAGGTATCGTCATTATGCTGCGCGTTGAGGATCTCGGCAGACATGCTTCTCCCATTCACAAGGTAACAACGCCCGAAGGCGCTCGAACAAAATATGTAACAAGCCTAGCACCGCACCAGCCCAAACGCTCAGAAAAACCTAAGCGAGCGCCCAAACCGGTGCGGCACCGGCTCAAAGAAATAACAAGAAAGGTACTACAGAGCTACAGACCCGCGGGCATCCGCGAACCCACCATGTGCAGGCGCTGAGTCGGACGAGTCATCGACACGTACAAGTCACCCACGGCACCATCAGCATCATCAATCAGCTGCTGCGGCTCAACAATCACCACGACATCAAACTCCAGGCCCTTCGCCTCCCACGGAGTCAGAACCAGCACCTGATTCTCCAAAGCCGTCTGCGCGGTACCCGTACGATCAGCATGAGCACGAGCCACAGCCTGAGCCGTCTGAACATACAGGCTCGGCGGGCACACAACACCAATCAGAGCGCCACCCGAATGAGCGACCTCCTCGCTGACCACGGCCACGGTCTGCTCCACAACAGACTCGGCGGCAACCTCATGCACCTGCGGAGGCCACTGGCCCTCACGCACCGCACGAGGGGCAGACACCTCATAACCAGCAGCCTGAGCAACCGATACCGCCGCCTCAGCAATCTGAGCCGGAGTACGGTAATTAATCGTCAGCTCCTCCAGGGTGAAACGCTCACCCACAAACGGCTCCAACGCCTGCGACCACGACGAAGCAGCCGCAGCAGAAGAGGCCTGTGCAATATCGCCAACAATCGTGAACGACTTCATCGGGCAACGACGCATCAGCAGACGCCACTGCATCGGCGAGAGCTCCTGAGCCTCATCCACCACAATATGGCCATACGCCCAGGTACGATCAGCAGAAGCCGCAGCCGCAGCCGTCATACGCTCGCCACGAACCTCATTCATCATCGCAATCTGCTCGGGAGTAATCACGCCATCAGCGCCAATATCCTCCAGCGACTGGTGAACATTCTCCAGCGCCTTCGCAGCGTTCTCAAGGTTCGCGCGATGCTCCGCCGCAGCACGAGCCGCAGCAGCCGCACCCGTCACCTTCGAAAAATCACCCAGAAGCTCAGCAGCCTCATCCAGCAGCGGAACATCCGCCTCAGTAAACGGAGCATCCGTAGGACGAGCCAGCAGCTCACGCTCAGCCTTCGACAGCTCTCGGGTCGCAGACTCCAGGTAATGCGGCTTCGAGAACAGCGAGCGCAACAGAGTCTCCGGCGATAGCGGCATCCACGCCAGGTTCAGGGCGCGGCGCACATCCATCGAGGCGCGCACATCATCCTGCAAGTACGGACGCTCCACCACACGACCTGCCGCACGGTTCAGCTGATCATCCAGCTTCGCGGTCAGCTCCTTCAACAGAATCTTCACGAACGTCTCGCGAGCCTCATTATGCGGCTTGCCGGTCGAACGAGCACGAGAACGAGCCGAACGAACCATCTCCGGAGTCAGCTCAACATCAGTACCCTCAACATTCAGACGCTGAACCTGAGCCGGCACCTTCTGACGATCCGCAACCGCACGCTTAATAACCTTCACCATGCGCAAATCGCCCTTCAGCGCCGCAACCGCACGGTCCTTCTCAGGCACAGCACGCAGACCCGGGTACAGGGTCGCCAGCGAAGACATCACCACACCGGTCTCACCCAGCGACGGAAGCACACGCTCGATGTACCACATGAACGAATTCGAGGGGCCAACCACCAACACGCCAGCCTTCGACAGGCGCTCACGGTTCGTGTACAGCAGATACGCCGCACGATGCAGCGCCACGGCGGTCTTACCGGTACCGGGACCGCCCTGCACCACGCGCACGCCAGGCAGTTCCGAGCGGATAATCGCATCCTGCTCAGCCTGAATCGTCGCCACAATATCGCCCATGCGGCCGGTACGCTTCTTATTCAACGCCGCCAGCAGAGCACCCTCACCGTGAAGGGAATCCTCATCCTGCAGCATCTCCGAATCGAAGACCTCATCCTCAATATTGACGACAGTACGGCCCTCAAGCATCAGGTGACGGCGGCGGCGCACACCCATCGGCTGGAACGCAGTCGCCTGATAGAACGTACCCGCCTCCGGGGCACGCCAGTCCATCAGCAGACGCTGCTGATTGCTATCCGTAATACCAATACGACCGATATAGCGCACCGCATCAGCACCCTCACGGTCCATATCCAAACGGCCAAAGGTCAGGCGAGAATCCACAGCATTCAGCTGCGCCAAACGATCCTCATAGTGAGTAGCAAAAGAGTCACGCTCCGAACGGTTCTGATGACCGCCCACCGCCTGATTCTTACGCACAGCAGCCAGCTTCTCAGCCGTCTCATCACGGAGCTCATCCAGGCGAGCATACACGCGAGCAACATACTCGCGCTCCGCAGCCATCTGCTCAGCAAACAGCTTCTCAGCCGCCGAAGAATCAGCAGACTGCTGGGGTAAAGATTCAGATGACACGTAAGCTCCTTAAACCTATGGTGTCTCAAAGACAGGGTGCGACAGGCACCCAAAAATACGGGTCACTATTTTACAGGACAGGCTCCGAAGGGCAGAAATATTACCCCCGTAGAAAACCCGCACCGGCCCATACAGAAAAGTGCCCCACCGGCTCAACCGGCGGGGCACCCCTCATCACTATCAGCTACACACGCCCAACCGGCGGTAAGCCTCAAACTCTATAAAACTACTTCGACGGCAGCGGGTACTCAGACACCAGGCTCAGCGTCTCAAGACGGTAACCGTCCAGCGCCTCACGACCGCCCAGACCTTCCAGCTCCAGAAGAGCTCCAACGCCGGCAACCTTCAGGTTCGCGCGCTCCACCAGCTTCGCGGCAGCCACCAGGGTACCGCCAGTCGCCAGCAGATCATCCAGCAGAAGAACACGAGTGCCCGGCGCGAAATCATTACAGTGAATCTCAATCGCCGCGCTACCGTACTCCAGCGCATACTCCTCACGGTACGTCTCACGCGGAAGCTTACCCGCCTTACGGACCGTCATAATGCCGGTGCCGGTAGCGTACGCGAGCGCAGAAGCCAGCAAGAAACCGCGAGCCTCAACACCAGCCACCACATCAAACTGACCCTCAAAACGAGTAGCCAGCTCATCAATGCACGCCTTGAACACCTCAGCATTAGCGAAGAGAGTGGTCACATCGTAAAAGAGGATGCCCTCATGCGGGTAATTCGGAATCGTAGCGCAAGCAGCCGGAATCAACTGCTCAATAGGGGTTCGCGAAGCCTCAGAAGCGGGAACGCTCATGCTCTCTCTTTCGTGAAGGGGATAGCCCCGGAAAAACGCCCGGGAACAATAACGCGGTAGAAGCCGCCTACAAAATTCTACCCTCTTCACCCGCGCTTGTCCTCAGATGAGCGATAAGAACCATCTGCCTGGATTAGCCCCGCTGAATCAAAACCCGCAAGTCACGCTTAAGAATCTTGCCGGTCGGCCCCAGCGGCATGCTCTCCACCATCACGTAACGGCGAGGATACTTATACGCCGCCAAACGAGTACGCGCCAACGCATTCAACTCCGCCTGCAGCACACCCTCATCAGCACCCGGACGCGGCATCACCACGGCGACAACCTCCTCACCCACACGCTCATCCGGCACGCCCAACACAGCTACCGACTGCACCTGCTCATGGGTATAGAGAACGTCCTCAATCTCACGCGGATATACCGAATAGCCGTTACGCAGAACCATGTCCTTAATACGGTCCACAATAAAAATATTGCCCTGCTCATCAACACGAGCAACATCGCCGGTCGCAAACCACTCGCCGCCAAAAACCTCAGCAGTAGCCGCAGGATTATTCCAGTAGCCAGCCATCACATTCTCGCCACGTACCCACAGCTGACCGCTCACACCCGGCGCGCACTCGGAACCCTGCGGGCAACGGACCTGTACCTGCACGCCCGGCAGCACACGACCTACCGAACCGAGCACCATGCCGAACTCCGCCTGATTAAACGAAACCACCGGCGAGGTCTCGCTCAAACCGTAGCCCTCGTACACCGGGCACTCAATCAACGTCTTCCACGCGGCATGCACCGGGGCGGGCAGCGGCGAACCACCCGAAATACCGAAACGGATGCGACCGCGCAGCGAGCGCGCACGCTCAGGCTCAGCCTCCAGCGCCGCCGCCAACGACACGTACATGCTCGGAACCGCAGCCAACACCGACACCCCCGCGCGCTCAATCAGGTTCAGCGCACCATCGGGAGTAAAACGCGGCAGCAGAGCCACTGTAGCCGACGCCGCAAAAGCCGCATTCATCGACACCGTCTGACCGAACGCATGGAACAGCGGAAGACCACCAAAAATGACGTCCTCAGCGGTGAACCCAAAAACACTCACGCAGCTACGAGCATTCGAGAGGATATTTGCGTGAGTCAGCGTCGCGCCCTTCGGCTTGCCCGTCGTACCCGACGTGTAGAGAATAATCGCCGCATCACTCGCCGCCACCGGGACAGGCTCCAGAACCGTCTCGGTAGGCGCATCAAAAGGAGCCACCGGTGAGCCCTCTCCCCCGGTGAAAATCTCGCAACGAACCGAACCGTTCTTCACCAGAACCGTCGAGGTAGCCTCCGACGCCAGGCGAGTACCCGCAAAAGCGAAAAGCACCTTCGCCCCGCTATCGCGCAGATGATACTCCAGCTCAGCACCCGACAGCAGCGGATTCAACGGAACACAAATCGCACCCGCAGCCACAATGCCGTAATACAGCGCAGGCATCAACGCCACATTCGGCATAGACAACGCCACACGGTCACCACGCTCAACACCGAGCGCCTCCAGATGACGCTGAACCTGCGAGGCAGCAGACGCCAACTGCGCGTAGCTCACCAGCTGCATATCAGCAGGTTCAGAAGCCGGAATCGCCAAAGCAGCCTTAGTCCCGGCAGACGATGCCGCCTCCGCCAGAAGGTAGGCAATATTGCTCGCTGAATCGTGCATTTCAGACATGATAAAAAAACTCTCACCACAGAAAAATTGAGATATCTAGAAAAGAAGAAGCAGAGCTAGAAGCCCAGAAAAGAGCCCGAAGACAGCAGAAGGGCGTACCTTCAGCCATTCCCCCGAAACATCAGAAGAACAGCACAAGATACGCCCCAGCTACTACTGAGCAGCAGACCAATCCAAGAAGCTCTCCGCCAGCGCAGCCCCACCATTGGGGTCACGAGTCACAACAATGACCGTATCGTCACCGGCGATAGTGCCCATAATCGCCTCAAGACCGCCCTGGTCAATCGACGACGCCAAGAACTGCGCGGCACCCGGAGGAGTACGCAGAACCGTAATATTTGCCGAACCCTCAGCGGTAATCAGCAACTCCTTAAACAGGGAAATCATACGAGCATCAGGTGCAGTACCACCGCCACGACGAGCAGGATAATTCGGCACAGCATAAATCAGGCCGGCGCCTTCATCACGGATGCGCTCAGCGCCAATTTCAACAAGATCACGGGAAAGGGTCGCCTGAGTAACCTTCATACCATCATCGGTTAGGTACTGCGCCAGTTCAGCCTGGGAGCGGACACGTCGGGTCTGCAACAATTCAACGATGCGTGCCTGACGCGCGATCTTGGTCGAGGGGAAAGGCATAATATCTCTTCTTCCTACGGTGCCAATCACGAATACAGAACGGGCTGCCCAACGGTGGTGCAACGCAACATTCTCTACTACCCAAGATAATACATATGCACATAAATATGCGCCTCAGATATGGAATATTCCAAGATATGGGGGAAATTTCAGGGTTCATCTCGCCAGCTGTTACGCACAACACCGTGAAACCAGCGTGTATCTACGCGCCCAAGCGCATAACCTCACAGTGAATGCATAGCGTGCAAGAACATTCTGGGCTGGCGCGCCGAACCGAGCAAGAGGCCTCCGGCAGGCGAGCACGCAAAAGGAGCCCGCCTCCAGCAACACAACGTGCGCCAGAAGCAGGCTCCTTCAACAAAACTTCGAGGTGAATCCTTAGGACTCAGAACGCCTAGCGCTCATCCTCCACCAGACCGTCCAGGTCTTCATACTCGACATCGTGCGAACGGCGGTTCAGCCACACAGCAAAACCAAGACCCAGCAGAAGCACCAGCACCGCACCAACAATACTTGCGATACCGGCAAAACGCTCAGCGTTCACGCTTGCCTCAGTCACAGGCTTCAACGTGCCCTTCTCAGCGGTGTAAACGACCTCAAGGCTGCCGTTCTTCTCCACCAGCAGGCCATCCACCTCACGCGGGAACTCCGAAGGAACATCACCAGTCTGCGAACCACGGAACTCAATCGGAGCACCCGAAGTCACCTGGTACTTATCCTTCAGGTTCGACACGTACGTCTTACCGTTCAGAGCATCATCAGCCGGCAGGTTGCCCTTATAACGAGCCACATTGCCCTTCGTAATCAGGTCAGGAGTCAAATCCTGGTAAGTACCCTGAATAACCCAGCTCTTACCGGCATACTCGGCGTTATTATTGACCGACGCAAACGCGCGGACACCCACAACAGCCAAAATAATGGAAAGAATAACCGCAACCGCAGCAGAAAGAACCGACAACCAGTTCACACCCGGGCGGTCCTCCAGCTCTTCCTCACTCATTGCGAAAAGGGAGGAGTTCTCTTCCTCATCGTCGTAATCCTCGTACTCGTCGTACTCCTCATACTCAGAGTCTTCATACTCAGAGTCATCGTACTGAGAATCCTCGAAATAGGTTTCTTCGACCTCAGACTGCGACAGCTCGTCCTGCTCGCGCGAGTTCTCTCGATTAGCCATTACTCTCTCCCTCACTTCATCTATCTTCTAGGGTACCCATAACCACATGAGTTCACCAAGGAAAGCGCTTATCAGCGCTTCATGAACACACCGACAGGTAAACCCACCACGCAACGCCAAAAGCTACGGGGTGGGAGCCAGCGACTCCCACCCCGTCAGCACTAGGCACTACGCCATAGGGTTAGACCCGATTAGACACGCGGTTCCGCACCCAGCTGCTCAACAGTCGCAGCCACAGCAGCCTCACGAGCAGCCGATGCCTCATCAGCAGTCAGCGTACGATCCGGCGCACGGAAACGCAGCGCAAACGCCAGGGACTTCTTCGACTCATCAATGCCGACACCGCGGTAATCATCGAACACGCGGATATCCTCCAGCAGCTCGCCAGCGCCCTCACGCAGCACACGCTCCACCTCAGAAGCAGGCAGGTCACGATCCACCAGAAGCGCCACATCCTGAGTAGCCGCCGGGAAAGTCAGCACCGGAGTAGCCTGATGCGCCTCAACACGACCAGCGAACAGCGCCGAGAAATCCAGCTCAAACGCGCAAGTACGCTCCGGCAGGTTCAGCTCCTGCAGAAGCTTCGGGTGCAGCTCACCAGCGAAACCAACACGCTCACCGGCAGCGTTCAGAACCTCAGCCACACGGCCCGGGTGGAACGCAGTGTGCACACCATTACGCACCTGAATCTCAGCCGACACAGCGGCAGCCACCAGACGCACAGCATCCAGAGCGTCACGCCAATCGTAAGCACGCGGAGCAGCACCCGGCATCACCTCATGCTCAGTACCTGCAAACAGGCCAGCAATGAACGTGGGCTGCTGCGGAATACCGGCATTCAAATCAGCCAGAACCTCATCCGACGGGCGAGCACCCAGCGGCGGAATGGACTCCGAACCCAGCTGCTCACCCGGAATGAACACATGACCCGACTCAAAAATAGCCAAGTTCTTGAAACCACGAGACAGGTTACGCTTCAGAACCTCAACCAGACCCGGCAGCAGCGAGCGGCGCATCCAGCCCTCAGCCGAAGAAATCGGGTTCTCCAGGCGAATCGAAGGAACCTCAGTCACCGGGTTCTCGGGGGTGCTCGCCCACGGAGCCGACCACAGGTTATTCGCATCAGCCGACACGAAGGGGTACGCAAACACCTCAGTCAGACCGGAAGCAGCCAGCGCATTCAGCGCACGACGCTTACCCGCCTGCTCCGGAGTGTAACCGCGGCCCGCAGGAGCCACCGGCAGAGTCGAGGGGATGTTCTCGTAACCGTCGATACGTGCGATTTCCTCGGTCAGGTCTTCCTTCGCGCGCAGGTCAGTACGCCACGACGGGACAGTCACCGCGTAACCAGACTCGGTACGCTCCACCGAGCAACCAATCTCACGCAGGCACGACTCAATCTGCTCCGGCGAGTAATCCACGCCGATACGACCAGCAGTGTAATCAGCAGGCAGGTCAATCACGACCGGCTCATAGCCGAGGGATACGTCAGTAACGCCCGGCTCAACCTGAGCACCAGCCAGCTCAACCAGCAGCTCAACCGCACGCTGAGCAGCCGCTGCCTGAATCAGCGGATCAACGCCACGCTCAAAACGCTTCGAGGACTCAGAAATCAGCTTGTGACGGCGAGCAGTACGAGCCACCGACACCTCATCAAAACGAGCAGCCTCAACCAGAATGCGGGTGGTCGAATCGGTCACCTCAGTGGAGGCGCCGCCCATCACACCGGCAAGACCAATCACACCGGAATCATCAGCAATGACAATATCCTCGGGGTGCAGAGTACGCTCAACGCCATCCAGGGTCACCAGCTTCTCACCAGCTGCGGCGCGACGCACCACAATCTCACCCTGAACCTTGTCAGCGTCGTAGAAGTGCAGCGGCTGACCGGTCTCCAGCATCACGTAGTTCGAAATATCCACCGGCAGCGACAGCGAGCGCACACCCGCCAGACGCAGACGCGAAGACATCCAGGTCGGAACCGGCGCATCCGCCTTCACGCCCGAAACCTCACGCATCACGAAACGAGTGCAGCCCGGGTTACCGTGAATCGGGGCGTCATCACGCAGAGAAACCGGGTGACCGGACTCGTTCGCCTCCGGGGCGCGCTCGCCGTACGCCAGCACAAAATCCTCAAAGGAAGAACCGGTAGCGTGGCACCACTCGCGAGCGATACCGCGCAGAGAGAACGCGTAACCGCGGTCCGGAGTCACGTTCACCTCAGCAGCCTGATCGTACAGACCCAGCAGCTCCATCGCGTCGGTGCCGACCTCCGGGTCCAGGCCCAGAGTCGAAAGCACCAGAATGCCGCCGTGATCATCGCCAATACCCAGCTCACGGGTAGAGGCAATCATGCCAGCCGACTTATGACCATAGGTCTTACGGGCGGTAATCTCGAAACCGCCGGGCAGAACAGCACCGGGCAGGGTCACAACAACCTTGTCACCGGGCTTGAAATTGTGGGCACCACAAATAATGCCCTGCACGCCGGAAGGCTCAATGCCCTTACCGGTCAGAGTCTGCTCCTGGCCCTCCGGAACCACACGCACCTGGCACCAGTTCACGGTCTTGCCGTTAGAGTGGGTCTCCGGCTCCATGGAGAGCACCTGGCCAACCACAATTGGTCCGGACAGCTCATCAGAGGGGCGGTGAACGTCTTCTTCTTCCAGGCCAACCTTCACCAGGGTTGCCATCAAATCTTCAGCCGAAGCATCCTCAGCTACAGGCACGAACTCGCGCAGCCATGACAGGGGTACACGCATAATTTAGATCTCCATCCCGAACTGCTCAGAGAAACGGATGTCGCCTTCAACCATGTCATGCATGTCAGCGACGTTGTTACGGAACATGAGGGTACGTTCAATACCCATACCGAAAGCGAAGCCCGAGTACTCCTCAGGATCAATACCCGCAGCACGCAAAACGTTGGGGTTCACCATGCCGCAGCCACCCCACTCAATCCACTGCGGGCCGCCCTTAGCGTTCGGGTGCCACAAATCCAGCTCAGCGGAAGGCTCAGTGAACGGGAAGAAGTTCGGGCGCAGGCGAATCTTAGCGTCCTCACCGAACATGGCGCGTGCCATGTACTCCAGGGTGCCCTTCAGATCAGCCATAGTCAGGCCCTTATCCACGGCAAGACCCTCGATCTGGTGGAAGACCGGGGTGTGGGTCGCATCCAGCTCATCGGTACGGTACACCTGACCCGGGCACACAATGTACAGCGGCAGCTCGCGAGAAAGCAGCGAGCGCATCTGCACCGGCGACGTGTGGGTGCGCAGCAGCAGGTGAGCGTTCTTCGGCTCAACGTAGAAAGTGTCCTGCATTTCGCGTGCCGGGTGATCCGGCTTAATGTTCAGAGCGTCAAAGTTGTACCACTCAGACTCCAGCTCCGGGCCGTCAGCAACTTCCCAACCCATACCGACGAAAATGTCGGTCAGGCGCTCCTGCATCAGAGCAATCGGGTGGCGGCCGCCCAGGGAACGGCGAGGCGAAGCAGCAGAAACGTCCACAGCTTCCTCAGCCAGGATGCGAGCCTCACGCTCAGCCTCCAGCTCGGCGGTACGAGCCTCAATAGCCTCAGTCAGGGCTGCACGAGCCTGACCCATCAGCTTACCCACCGGGCCCTTGTGCTGGTTCTGAAGATCACGCATCTGACGGTTCGCGATGCTCATGATGCCCTTCTCACCGAAGAAGCTCAGGCGCACCTCCTTGAGGCTGTCAAAGTCCTTAGCCTTCTCGCGAATCTCCTGGCGGGCGCGCTCACGCTCAGCCTCAAAAGCCTCACGGATAGCGTCCAAACCGTTCTCGGGGTTCTCCTCCAGAACCTGCGCAATGCGGGCGAGAACCTGAGCCGGGCCGTTAAGACCCTCGTGTTCCTGCACGGAATCGGTCATTGTCACTCTTCTCTGCATACCACCGGCACTATGCCGGCTGGCTCGTTATACACCTTAGGCAGCACCGTCTGCTCTCCCCCGGCTACCCGCACAGGGTGCGGAACAGGGGGATGGCGACGGGCGTATATCCTATCCATTTTAGACCAGAGAAGGAAGCGCAAACAGCAGAACGCCCGGATAGTCCATCCGGGCGTTCTAGAGTATATCTTTTCAACAACAGGGTTGAAGAGGGTACTTCTACTTCAGAGCCTGCTTCACAGCCGGGTCGAAAGAAGCACGAATCCACAGCACGTTCGCAATGAACCATGCCGCGTACAGGGGCACGAAGCCGTAGCGCTGAGCGTCAATGACATTACCAATCAGAGACAGAATCGCCACGAACGCACCCAGAATCGCAAAAATCAGACCGACAGTCAGGCCCAGACGCTTGCCCTTCTGAATCGTGAAGTAGACCCAGATGTACACAACCGCAGAAACAACCAGCAGGCCGATACCGCCCGCCACACCGAACTCCGGCAGACCCTTCAGCGGGGACAGGTTATCCGGTGCGAACGAGGAAATAACACCGTGGATCAAGCAGAGCAGCGCGGAGACAATCATAATCTCCTGCAGACGCAGAATCTTCGGGTGCTTGGTCGGCGAGTGGAACAGAATTCCGCGCGGCTCAGCGCCGCCTTCCTGAATATAAATAGCTTGAGTGTCCGAGGGAACCGCGTCGGAGCGGTAGGCACCCGGATCAAACGGGGGTTGAGCAGTCATCATTGTCTCCCAATACGTATGTGATTTCTCCCTCAATACTACCCGCCTACCGATTGGTTTCCAAAGTATGTATCCGTGTCGAACCCATATATGACAAATTCCTCTCCCCCACAAATACACAAGTCAGAATCACCTGGCGCATAATTCACCCTCAAAGTATGAATAAAGGCGGGACTCCCCACAGGGAATCCCGCCTTCAAACAGTGTCAAAAAAAAGATAGAGAAAATTTATCCTGTTACCGCCGCGAACGTGTCACATAACGGTGACTTAGCCTCGCAACGAACTAGCGCAGAGCATTAGGTCAGACCTTGGGTCTACGCCTCACCAGTGCCAGTGTCCTGCAGCTGCTGCAGAAGCGCTTCCACAATCGGCAAATCCGCCGGAATCCACGGCAAACCCAGCAAATCATCGTACGCCTGCGCGTCATCCTTAGACTTCGGCAACGGCATCCACCGCAGCGCGCTATGATCTTCCAAAGTATCCGGAGTACCCGAAAGAATCTCCGCAAAGAACACGCGCATCGCCAGACGCTCGCTCAGACGCCAGCCCTGCGGGTACGCGCCGGGCACCTCAGCACCCAAACGCGCCTGCACGCCCAGTTCCTCCTTCAGCTCACGCACCAGCGCCTGCTCGCAGCTCTCCCCCGGTTCGACCTTACCGCCCGGGAACTCCCACATGCCGGCAACAGTCTGCGGCTCAGAACGCTGAGCCACCAGCATACGGGTCGGAGCCACCAAAGAATCGACCACGGCGGCGCCAACCACCTGAACCTCAAACGAGGGCGACACTTCACTCATCTTTCTCTACCTTCTTCTACGCTTTAGAATCCTTCATCGGATGCGCATCCTCAGCAGCGTGCTCCGCTACTTCCTTCTCGGCATCCTCAGTATTCTCAGGCTCAGGAGCTTCCTCCACGCCTTCCTGCCACTCTTCTTCCTCATCATTCATATTCGAGGCTTCTGCCACCTCACGGCGAATATTAGTGCCGTCATTCAGCAGAATCAGAAGGCGGTTGCCGTTCTTGAACTCCATGAGGAAGACATCCTCAAGCTCGACCTCAGCGGCACGCAACTGTAGGTACACCCAATCCTCGGTCTTGTGCGCATCCGCGATATCGCGAGTGACCAAGCTACCCTTCACAATCAGAGCAAAGTTCGGCACACCGTCACCCTTACGGATCACGCTCAGCGCACCGTTCGGTTCAATCTGAGCGAACTCAATGTCTTCCAGGTCGTAAATACCCTGCGCACGAAGGTCAGCAATCAGGCGCATCGGATCAAGAACCACATCTGCCTGCTGGAAGCTCTTAATATCGATATCACCATCCGTAATGACCGGCACGCGCTGCTCACGCACCGCCATATGCAGAAAACGAATCTTCGTGGTCGCCACGTTCAGCAGCTGAATCATGCACAGCGTAAACACCATGTAGATGACAAAGTAGAACAGGCTAATCTGCTTGCTGTACAACACGCCACCGAACACACCACCGATGACAAAGTTACCGATGGTATCAATCGGGGTCTGGTGCCCCGCCTGAGAACGGTGAGTCAGACGCAGGTACACCAAAAGAATGATCAGGCCAACGAAAATCTTTAGCAAACCATCAACGATCATCTCAACGGTCATAACAAAAATCTCCTAGAACTAAGCCCGGAAAATATCCGGCTCCAAATAAATGATGCGTGCCGCAGGAACAGCCTCGCGAATACGAACCTCAGCCGCGTCAATCTCATCAGCCACCGCACGACCAGTGTCAGCATCATGAATGCGAATCTTTGCCGCCACCAGAATCTCCTCAGGACCCAGGTGCACAGTCTTAATGTGGATAATGCGCTCGCTATCGCCATCCTCAATCGCCGCACGAATCTTCGCCAAATCCTCCGGCGAAGCAGCCTCACCCAAAATTAGGGACTTCATCTCCACCGCAAGGAACACAGCGATAAAGACCAACAGAATACCGATAGCCAGGGTACCGAACGCATCCCACAGACCATTACCGGTCAACAGAGTCAGACCCACACCAAAGAGCGCAAAAATCAGACCCAGCAGCGCACCCGCATCCTCCAGCAGAAGCACCGGAAGCTCCGGGTTCTTCGAAGTACGCAAGAAACGCATCCAGCTCTGCTTGCCCTTCAGCTCACGCGACTCCTTCACCGCCACGCGGAACGAATTACCCTCCAGCAGGATCGAACCCACCAGAACAGCCACCGGAACCCACTGCCACTCAGTAATACCGTGCGGGTCATGCAGCTTCTCATAACCCTCATACAGGGCGAACAAACCACCCAGCGCGAAGATAATAATCGAAACAATAAACGCGTAAATATAGCGGTTACGGCCATAACCAAACGGGTGCTCCTCATCAGCCTGCTTCTGCGAAGCACGACCGCCCAGCAGCAACAGAAGCTGATTACCGGAGTCAGCCACCGAGTGAATAGCCTCCGCCAGCATCGACGAAGAACGAGTCAGCGCAAAAGCCAAAAACTTCAGCACCGCAATACCCAGGTTCGCGCCCAGCGCGGCAATAATCGCGCCCGAACCCGAATGACCAGAAGGAGCAGACATGATTTCCCTTTCTACAGCCCTAAACCAAAACTCTAAAAATATGAGGCGAAGGCGGCCCGCCGCTGCACCACAGCCACGAACCGCCCAAAGCCTAGCGAGAAACGCCGCGCTGAGCCATCGCCGAAGCATACAGGCACACAGCAGCAGCCGTACCCACATTCAAAGACTCAGCCGAACCATAGACAGGAACAGCCACGCGCATAGTGGCGGCCGCCTTCTCTTCAGCGTTCAAGCCCTGCGCTTCATTCCCGAAAAGCCACATGGTCGGCTTAGAAAGATCAAAATTACCCTTCACACCGGACGGGGCACTCGCCTCCACACCGGCACGACGAGCCGCAGTGTACTCACTCAGCTCCTGCAGATTCACCGCACCATAGCCGTCAGCAGCCAGCACAGCAGTACCCTGAGACTTCACATCCTCCGCGAAATCCTCCAGCTGCACGCCCTGAATAATCGGCACATGGAACAGCGAACCCGCCGTAGAACGCACCGTCTTCGGGTTATACAAATCCACCGAACCCTTAGTCGTAATCACCAAGTCAGCACCGGCCGCATCAGCCACACGAAGAATAGTGCCCGCATTACCCGGATCCTGCACACGAGACAGCACAGCAATCAACTTCGGGTTCAACGCGCCTTCACCCCACAGCAGCGAGAACGACGCATCCACCATAAAGGAAACCGCAATAATACCCTGCGGGCTCACCGAATCAGCCATCGCCTCCAGCACCTCATCGGTCACCACACGCATAAAGACGCGGCGACCCTCCTCCGGGGTGGGAGTGCCGTACACCTGCTCCAGCAGCTCAGCGATATCCTCATGACGGTCAAAAGCCGCCTCCGTAACGTAGACAGCATCCAGAATCGGCTTCTTCAGATGCGCCTTCAACGCCTCACGCACAGCCTGCGGGCCTTCCACCAGAAACTGGCCCTTCTTCGTGCGGGCAGCGCGGGTACGCAGCTTCGCAATATCGCGCACACGATCTGCCTGCGGATTGGACATCACAACGGGGGTACTAATACGTTCAAAAAAGTTCACTCTTAAAGGGTACAGGCAAAGGCACACCCAAAAAACGCAGAACAGCCACAAGCACAACCCCCAGATACGCAGAAAGCGGCCGCCCACACTCAAAAGTGCAGACGGCCGCTCACGACGCTTAAGCATCCTACCCCGAACCTAGATTTTCGAGGTAAGAACACAACCTAGGCTAATTAAGCCTTGGGAGCCGAGGTGTCCTCGGGCAGGTTGTTCTTAGCAATCTCAACCAGTGCGTTGAAGGCAGCGGGCTCGTTAACAGCCAGCTCAGCCAGCATACGGCGGTCGACCTCAACACCAGCAGCCTTCAGGCCCTGGATGAAGCGGTTGTAGGTCAGGCCCTGTGCGCGGGAAGCAGCGTTGATACGCTGAATCCACAGGCGACGGAAGTCACCCTTCTTCTTACGACGGTGGTCGTAGCTGTAAACCAGCGAGTGAGTGACCTGCTCCTTAGCCTTACGGTACAGGCGAGAACGCTGACCGCGGTAGCCGGATGCACGATCGAGAATAGTACGGCGCTTCTTGTGCGCGTTAACCGCGCGCTTCACACGTGCCACGTGTGTCTCCTTCGTCTTATGTCCTGAACAGCTCACATATCACGCTGAACAGGAGCGAGTCTTTAATCAGTGCGCACCACTATCGGTGCGCCAGGTGCAGAGAGTAAGCGTTGCTTACTTACCCAGCATCTTCTTGACAACCTTTGCCTGGCCGCCGGTAACGATCTGGTCAGAAGCCAGACGACGGGTCAGACGAGAGGACTTGTGCTCCAGGTAGTGGCGGCGGTTCGCCTGCTGGCGCTTAACCTTGCCGCTACCGGTGAGCTTGAAGCGCTTCTTAGCACCAGAGTGGGTCTTCTGCTTCGGCATAGCTGCCGTTCTCCTTACATTCATCCCCCGCCACAACAGCGGGGTAGCTTAGTGGGGTTGAGCGATAGACGCATCAGCCCCAAGGACCAAAGGTGAGGCACCCCTAACGAGGTGCCTCGGAACCGGCACCGGGTGAACCCGCAACACCCACCCAACGGTGGAGGCGCGTGCCCATCCTAAAGTGACGACCCGGTTCCCTACTCGGCGGAAGCCTGTGCCTTCAACTCGGCAGGCATAACGTCTGCCAAAGAATTAGTTACGGGCTTCGCCTTGGTCGTGTCAATACGCTCGCGACCCTTGCGACCGCCGGCGCCCTGCTCACGGCGAGCCTCTGCCTTACCGCGAAGCGGAGCCAGAACCATCACCATGTTGCGGCCATCCTGACGGGGGCGAGACTCAACGGTGCTCACCTCAGCCAGTTCAGCCGCCAGACGCTCCAGCAGACGCACACCCATCTCGGGGCGCTGCTGCTCACGACCACGGAACTGAATCATTGCCTTGACCTTGTCACCACCGGAAAGGAAACGACGAGCGTGTCCAACCTTGGTTTCGTAGTCGTGGGTATCAATCTTCAGGCGGAAACGGATCTCCTTCAGAACGGCATTAGCCTGCTTCTTGCGGGATTCACGAGCCTTGATTGCGGCTTCGTACTTGTACTTACCGTAATCCATGAGCTTGCACACGGGCGGCTTCGCGTTCGGGGCAACCTCGACCAGGTCGAGTTCGGCGTCCTCAGCCAGACGCAGGGCGTCCTTCAGAGGGACAACGCCTACCTGCTCGCCACCGGGACCGACAAGACGGACCTCGGGAACGCGGATACGATCGTTAATGCGTGGTTCGCTAATGACTAGCTCCTGTGCTCTGTGGGTTTCCCCGTGAATACTATCCGTTGCGGGCACTAAAAAAGCCCCCGCAGTTACACAAGCGGAGGCACAAACCAGCGTACGCCGAAAGCGGCGGACAAACCCGTTCACCTCAAAACTCGCAAACAAACGCCTGCGGCGGTCAACCGGGTGGGAGGCATGCTCCACTTGCAAACTGCCTACAACCATACCGCAGAATCCCCGACAGGCGCAAGGAAATAGACGCAAAACACCATAAAAATTGCGGGGACTCCTCCAGAAAGTCCCCAGAAGTGCCCACTCTTAAGGACGCATTTACCGAAACAAACGAAATATGAGATTCTAAGACTATGAGCACTGAAAACACGAACTTCCGCTTCACCGCGGAAGAAGAAACCCCCGTCCACGGCCACACCGAGCTCACCGAGGAGCAGGTCGAAGCCGTCAACGAACAGCTGCGCGACATCGCAGACGTACCCGCCATCGAAATCATTAGCTCCGCGGCCATCCACATGATGAGCGCCGCAGCCGTCAAGTGCGGCCTGGCAGCAGACGAAAACGCCGACGACCTCAAGGACCTCGACGAAGCACGCAAGCTCATCACCGCGCTGGCAGGCCTAGTCACCGCCGCAGCACCCGAAATCGGCTCCCAGCACGCAGCACCCCTGCGCGATGGCCTGCGCACCCTGCAGTTGGCATTCCGTGAGGCTTCCCCCTTCCCGGACGAGCCCGGCAAGGGCCCCGGCGAAAAGCTCACCGGCCCGGTGTACTAAACCAGCACGTGTACTAAACCAGGACGTACGCTAAACCAGCTGGTCTACTAAGCCGCCCCTGGTTTATGTCATCACGAAGCCCCGCCTCCCTCACGCTGAGGAAGACGGGGCTTCGTCATATATAAAGTCCGTTCGGGTTAGCGGGAACGGTAGCTTTAGCGGAAGCCAGCAGCCTCAAGAGCCTGCTCAAAACTAAAGTTACCCACATACAGCGCCTTGCCAAGCACCACACCCTCCAAACCATGAGGCACCATGGAACGCAGCTTCTCAAGATCAGCCAGCGACGCCACACCACCGGACGCCACCACCCGGCAGGCAGTCTGCGCCAGCACCTCATCCAGCAGCTCCGCACCGGGACCCGCCAGAGAACCGTCCTTGCTCACATCCGTGACGATATAGCGGCGCACGCCCGCGCCCTCCAGCCACGCCAGCGCCTCCGCCAGATCAGGGCCCGACCAGTCGGTACCGCGAGCCACCGTCACCCAGCCCCGCTCAGGGTTATAGCGGGCATCGAGACCAAGAGCCAGAAGATCAGAATCGGCGTAACGAGCCAGAGTGCCTTCAAGCCAGGAAGAATCCGTCAGCGCCGCACTGGTCACGTTCACGCGGTCCGGATTCAGACTCAGGGCACGCTCCAGACTCTCAGCATTGCGCACACCGCCGCTGACCTGAATACGAACCGGAGCGGAGCCGCGGGCATTCTCTGCACGGACGGCGGCAACCACCTCAGCCAGAACCTCAGTATTCGTGCCGCGACCAAATGCCAAATCAAGGTCAACCAGGTGAATCCAGCGGGCACCAGACTTCACCCAGGTCAGAGCCGACTCAACAGGGTCGAGGCGCTGCTCACCACCGGACAGGGTGCCACCCACCGGGCGCACCGCGTAGCCTTCAGAAATATCAACAGCGGGCAGAAGTTCAAGAACGGGTGCAGACATTAGTTACCTCCCGCAGCAGTAGCGGAGTCTCCAGAAGACAGAGACTCAGAAGACAGGCGACCGGTCACCGCCAGGGACGCAACCCAGCGGCGCATAAACTCCGCCCCCAGCTCGCCAGAGCCCACCGGGCAGAACTGCACCGCCGTCAGCGGACCGTTCTCAACCGCCGCGATATAGGCGGGCTCGGTGACAGTCCAAGTCACCGCCGGAGGGGCAATATATTCAATGCTCTGATCAAAAGCCCACTCAAAAACGCCGTGCTCAGATTTGAAGTGAGCCTCGCCCTCAAGATCCTTGAGCAGCGTACTATCGGCGGACGGGCGCAAAGTAGCAACACCGGGAGTTACCTCGCGGGTAGAAAGCTCCACGCCCTCGCCGGGCCACTCCCCCATGCCCTGCACCTGAACCTGCCCCATCTGCGGATGCTCCACCATAATAGAGTCAAAGAGGCAGCTCAGTGCCGCACCGGCAACCAGCACCGGACGACCACCGGCAACGCGGCGGCCAATCACACGCTCAGCGTCCTTAGCTTTCAGGTCTTCGTACGCCTCAAGAGAGCTCGCACCGCCGGTAACCACCATGCCGTCAGCCTCACGCAGCTGATCGGGCACAGCGGTTACGATCACGTCCGCCCCCGCATCCTGAAGAAGCTTCACCAAGGCGCCACGAGTTCCGGGTTCCCCCAAAACAGCAACCACAGGACGAGCAGTCTGAGCATTCTGTACAGATTCAGTTTCCTGTGCAGATTCAATTTCGGTGAGTGTGGGTTCAACGGGAACAGGCATCGGTGCGCTCCTATTTCATAGGCTCAAGAATTCGGCTCAAGCGCTCTAGCTTGAGAGATGAAGGATTCGGAGTCAAGACATCAACCTCATGCAGAAGCCAACCACACACGGGTCCGTACTTAGCGCTGAGTCTGAGGGATTTCCAGACGCTGACCGGCATCAACAGAGGTGCTGGTCAACGAGTTCAACTCCATAATACGAACCACAGTATCACGGGTGTCACCTTGCGGATTCACCGCCTGAGCAATATCCCACAGGGTCTCGCCGTGCTTGACCACAATGACGGTTCGAGTCACCGAAGCGTTCTCCACGGAGGCAGAAGCCGCCGGGCCAAAGAAGCTAATAGCGCCGAGCACAATCAGTGCCGCCAAGGTCAGCAGAGGCAGGCCCTTCAGAAAACCGCGCACAGTGCCAAGACGACGAATAGAACCGGGAACCGAGCGCAGAAGCTCGCCGCCCTTAGCCAGAAGAACACTCTTCGCACTAGGCGCCTGAGCCGCAGAAGATGCCTGAGTAGAAACAACAGGGGTAGAAACGGCGGGAGCGTGAGCGGGCTGAGCCTCCTGCGCGGGACGGGGTGCATGAGCCGCACGAGAAGAGCGAACAGACTGCGAAGACGCAGGCACACGAGAACGCCCCTGCACGGTGCTGGCGGACACGGTGCTGGCGGACGCTGTGCGGGCGGGGTGAAGTACCACCAAACCTGCCGGAAGGTGTGCAGAAGTGCCGTGAGAAGCAATAGGTGCTGCAGTAGTCATTGTGGTTCCTTTCTCTCAGCTCGCCCGGGGTTGCCCCGCGGGTCTAGCAATGCCGAGCGATACCCGCTCGGAGGTCCTAGTTGAGTGATAACTATGGAGTGGTGATTGTTAGGCGATAACTATTGGGTAGCTAGTCCCTAGTAGTTAGGTCAGAGCATTCGGATGCACCGGGTTGATTTGGGTACCCCAGTTTTGAGCCCCCCATCCCCCGCGCTCTCTCTTCGCCAG
This sequence comes from Rothia sp. HMSC073B08, assembly GCF_001812975.1. Classification (NCBI taxonomy): domain Bacteria; kingdom Bacillati; phylum Actinomycetota; class Actinomycetes; order Micrococcales; family Micrococcaceae; genus Rothia; species Rothia sp. HMSC073B08. The sequence goes on from NZ_KV811046.1 coordinate 21,960, forward strand.
ATGCTTCCTAGAGCATCCGAGGTAGATCATGCGAAGAGAGAGGCAGAGGATTCGAATACATTCGAACACTCATTCGCTCTCGTCTCCCGGAAGACTCCGGGTCGAATCTTCGAATATTTTTCGAACATTCGCCCGCAAATCCCGAATTTCAGGAGAGATTCAAGAGTATATACGAACTCTTGTTCTAAAGTCTAGCAGAGATGTGCTAAAAATTTCTTCGAGTTTCGAAGAAAAAATCTAGAATATTTGTTTGAGTTTTTCGGTGCAGTGTTCTACACTGGTGTCAAGAGACGTTCCACACGCTCCTGATGAGTCCTACTCACAGCAGGTTTCTGTACCCGTTACAGCTTGGTTCTGTATCGAATGCAGGTGCTGCTGGCTGAGTTTTATAGGGCGGAGGCGCATACTCGTTGCCTGTGTATCGCTTCGGTATCGCTTCGGCACGGATAGAATTCCTCCACCCCCTGACGAGATAAGACCCATTTCGGCAGAACCAAAAAATTTTTAGGACACCATCAGAAAACGTGTGAAGCACCCATCCGTGCCCCGACCGGGATACAAGGTCGGAGTACAGACCGAAGGAAAAGAAATGGCAACAGCACCCCGTCCGGCGCTGACCGCGCGCCAGCAGAAGATTCTTGACGCGATCCGCACCGAGATTGAACAAAAGGGTTACCCGCCGTCCATGCGCCAGATTGGTGACATGGTGGGTCTTGCGTCCCTATCCTCGGTCACTCACCAGCTTGGTCGCCTCGAGACTATGGGCTATATTCGCCGCGATCCCAAGCTCCCCCGCGCCATTGAGGTGCTGGATGAGAACGGCGTCGGCATCCACGGTAGCTCCTCCTCGTCCCTGCCCGAGCTGCCGAACTTCGAAGTTGGCGATGAGGACCTCGTACCCGTTCCCCTGGTTGGACGAATTGCAGCGGGCGGTCCCATCACTGCCGAGCAGTCCGTGGAGGATGTGCTCGCCCTGCCCCGCCAGTTGGTCGGTAACGGCAAGCTGTTCATGCTCAAGGTCAAGGGCGATTCCATGATTGACGCCGCAATCTGCGACGGCGACTGGGTGGTTGTCCGCGAGCAGCACACCGCGGACAACGGCGATATCGTTGCTGCTCTGCTCGACGATGAAGCAACCGTGAAGGTGTTCCGTCAGGTCGACGGCCACACCTGGCTCATGCCGCGCAACTCCAACTACGAGCCGATTATGGGCGACCGCGCAACCGTCATGGGTAAGGTCGTCTCCGTGCTGCGTAGTCTCTAAAAGATGCAGTCTCTAGAGACATAACCGCTAGGCTTTTAGCTCTATATAAAAATCACCCCGGTGACACGTGAATGTTCACGTGTCACCAGGGTGATTTCTATATTTCCAAAGCGGAAGGTGCGGTGCAGCCAGGAATGGAATCCACCCGAGCTAACGCTCAATACTCGCCGAAAGACGAGCCAGCGCGCCAATTACGGCTGCCTTATTCTGGGTCGACCACATCGGCGGCATAGCCTTCATCAAGAAACCGCCGTAACGCTTGGTTGCTACACGAGAATCCAGCACAGCCACCACGCCGCGGTCAGACACCGAACGGATTAGGCGACCGGCGCCCTGCGCCATACGAATCGCCGCGTGGTGAGCAGAAACCGCCATAAAGCCGTTACCGCGGTGACGGTTCACTGCCTCCGTACGAGCCTGCGCAATCGGGTCATCCGGGCGGGGGAACGGGATGCGGTCCATCACCACCAGGCGGCAAGAGTCACCGGGAACGTCCACGCCCTGCCACAGGCTCATCGTGCCGAACAGGCACGAATCGACGTCCTCGCTGAACTCTTCCACCAGAGCCTTGAGCGAAGACTCGCCCTGCAGAAGAATGTTCAGGTCGCTGTGCTCACGCATGTATTCGGCGGCACGCTCGGCGGCACGCTTCGAGGAGAACAGGCCCAGGGCACCGCCTTCCGACGCCTCGCACAGCTCACGCAGACGCTCCAGCTGACCTTCATGCACACCGAATCCCGGAGGTTTCAAATCCCCGGCGACGTACATGATGCCCTGCTTGCGGTAGTCGAAAGGCGAACCTACGTCGATGCTCGTCCAGCGCGGCGCGCCCTCACCCTGCAGTCCCAGGGCACCGGCGGCAACGTCAAAAGAGTCACCCACTGTCAGGGTCGCACTCGTCAGAATCACGGTGCGGTCAGCGAACAGACCGTCACGTAGCTGCAAACCGACGCTCAAGGGGGCGATGTTCAGGGTCGCCGGGTCGGTATCGGAAGCAGCCACATAGCGGCCGTTCTCCCAACCACCCTGACGAGAAATCCACAGCACGTCCTGCTCGCCCGAAGCCTCCAGGATGCGGCTACTCATATCGTGTACCTCAGAGACACGCGAGCGCGCCATCTGCAGGCCGGCGTCAACGTCCTGACCGTCCGGTTTGGTATCGGACAGGGCGGTGCGGGCGGCATCGTTGACCGCAGAAATAGCAGTCAAAAGGCGACCGTCCAGGCCCTTCAGCAGGCCTTCGGCAAGACCCTCGAACGCGGTCTCCAAGGTGCCGGCAGCCATTTCCAATGCGCCGGAATCAGCCTTCGAATGCTTCTTTACGCTACGCGCCGCACGGCGAACCATCGCAACCGTCAAAGAACCAGACACGGCACCGGTCACGCGGTCCACCAGCTCATGAGCCTCATCAATAATGACCGTCTCATGTTCGGGCAGAACCTTCATGCCCTCGAAAGCGTTAATCGCCAGCAGGGCGTGGTTCGTGATGACGATATCAGCTTCAGCGGCACGGCTACGCGCCATCTCGCTAAAGCACTCTTCCACCAGCGGGCAGCGGCGGCCCAGACACTCGGCGGCGCTCACCGATACCTGAGCCCATGCGCGGTCAGAGACGCCGGGCTTCAGCTCGTCACGGTCGCCGGTCTCCGTGCGGTCGGCCCACTCGCGCAGGCGCACCACTTCCTCACCCACGCGGGAGGTCGAAGAAGGCATGTCAAAGAGAGCATCCGGCTCGTCTTCCGGGTAGCCGCCCTCCAGCTTGTGCAGGCAGAGGTAGTTATTGCGGCCCTTGAGCAGAGCCACCTGCGCCTGCGATTCAGGGCGCGGCTCCAGCGCTTGTAGAAGACGCGGAATATCGCGGTTCACGATCTGCGCCTGCAGGGCAAGGGTCGCCGTCGCAACCACAATCGGCTGGTCCGACTCCCCCACCCGCGCCAGGGCAGGAACCAGGTAGCCCAGGGACTTACCGGTACCGGTACCCGCCTGGACCAGCAGGTGACGCTGCAGTTCAAGAGCCTGCGCCACATGCGCCGCCATGGTGCGCTGACCGGCACGATTCTGACCGCCAGTGGCGGCAACCGCCTCATCCAGCAGGGTCAGGGCGTCCTTCGCACCGGGCAGGGTCTCAAGCTCCTGCCCGGTAAATCGGGTGCCGTCGGTTGCCGGTTCGGGTGCAGTTCCCGGGGCGTTTTTAGGCGCGTTGATGCTCTCGGTCACGCTCATCCGCCCTTAGAGAGCCTCAGAGGTAGAGGGCTGCTCGGAAACAGATGCGGTCGCTTCAGCCAGGGCGTGTGCCTCCGCAAGTTCCTCTTCCAGAACCTCCAGCAGGTCGCCCTCCAGCACATACTCGGACAGTTCGGAGGCGACATCCTCACGAACCAGCGCCACCACGAAGGTGCCGTCCGATACGAAATCGGTGCTCTTAATTTCGGCGTCCCACTCGTGCAGGCGCGAAATAATCTCACCGTGCGAGTACGGAATCAGCAGCTTCACCTCAATGGAGGGGCGCGGAATGGTGTCCGCAATCTTCTGCTTCAGCTCCTCAATACCCTCACCGGTACGCGCCGAAACAATCACGTGCTCCGGCTCGCGCTGGCGCATACGCTCCAGCACGAACGGGTCGGCGGCATCCGCCTTATTCAGCACAATGATCTCGGGGATATGGCGGGCGTCGACCTCCGCGATGACCTCGCGGACAGCACGAATCTGCCCCTCCGGGTCCGGGTGCGAAGCATCCACCACGTGCAGGATAACGTCAGCGTCAGCGACCTCTTCCAGGGTGGAGCGGAACGCCTCCACCAGCTGGGTCGGCAGCGAACGCACGAAACCCACCGTGTCAGAGAGGGTGTAGCCGATACCGTCCGGAGTCTGAGCCTTACGGACGGTCGGGTCCAGGGTCGCAAACAGCGCGTTCTCCACGAGCACGCCGGCGTCGGTCAGGCGGTTCAGCAGGGAGGACTTACCCGCGTTCGTGTACCCGGCGATAGCCACCGAAGGCACGCGGTTACGGCGACGGTTCAGACGCTTCGTCTCACGCGCCGGCGCCATCGCAGCAATCTCACGCTTAAGCTTCGCCATGCGAGCGCGCAGGCGGCGGCGGTCCATCTCAATCTTGGTTTCACCGGGACCACGCGAACCGATACCCTCACCGGCTGCGGCGCGGCCACCCGCCTGACGGGACAGGGAGGCACCCCAACCACGCAGACGCGGCAGCATGTACTCCAGCTGAGCCAGCTCAACCTGCGCCTTACCCTCGCGGGACTTAGCGTGCTGAGCGAAAATGTCGAGAATCAGGGCGGTGCGGTCAATGACCTTGACCTTCACGATATCTTCGAGGGCACGACGCTGCGAGGGAGCCAGTTCGGAGTCGACAATGACGGTGTCGGCGCCGGTCGCCTCGACAATGTCCTTGAGTTCCAGCGCCTTACCGGAGCCGAGGAAGGTGCCGGGGTCCGGCTTGAGGCGGCGCTGAACCAGGCCGTCCAGAACCTCGGAACCTGCGGTTTCAGCCAGTGCCGCGAGCTCACGCAGGGAGTTCTCTGCGTCCTCTACGGTGCCTTCAGTCCACAGGCCAGCCAGCACCACGCGCTCCAGGCGCAGCTGGCGGTACTCGACCTCGGTGACGTCTTCAAGTTCGGTGGAGAGGTTCGCGATACGGCGCAGTGCGCGGCGCTCAGCGAGATCTTCCTGGTCACCGTCATATTCGGAGTGCTCGCGCTGAACGTCAGAAATTTCGCGCGCACGAGTATCCAGCACACGGCGGCTATTGTTGCCGTGGGTGCTGGAAGAATTATCGCTGTGATGCGCGGTACCGGCGGCGTCATAAGTAGTGACGGAGGCGGCGGCCTGGGAGCGGCCCAGAACGCGGTCTACGGTGCGGCGCAGCTGCTCATCGCTGGGCAGCTTTTCGGTATCAGATACGGGGGTGTTCTTAGAATTCATACGACTATAATTCTACCGCCGTTGCCCGCATCAGGTAGGGGGTTCGGTCGCCTGTGCGCTCAGGGCGTGTAAGCTGCTGACCCGCCCCGTGCATACTCTGCCCGTGTGCGGCGGGTTCTTGCCCTACCGGTACACTGGATAGCATGAGCGAGCAGCATTATTTCTCTGAAACCCCCGAGACCGAATTCAAGCCCCGCCCCGTGCAGGTGGAGCTTGCCGGCCGCAAGGTCACCGTCACCACAGCTAACGGCATTTTCAGCCCCTCCGGCATTGATAAGGGCACCGCTATTTTGCTGCAGGAAGCACCCGATCCGCAGGGCGAACGCATGCTCGACATCGGCTGTGGGTGGGGACCCATCACCCTGACTTTGGCGATGCTCGCACCGCAAGCGCAGGTGCACGCGGTGGATGTGAACTCCCGCTCCATTAGCCTGACCGAACGCAACGCCGCCGCTCTCGGCCTGTCCAACGTCACCGTGGGAACCCCCGAATCGGTTGACCCCGAACTGCGTTTTGACACCATCTGGTCGAACCCGCCGATTCGCGTGGGCAAGGAGGTTCTGCACGAGATCCTGCTGACCTGGCTGCCGCGCCTGGCGCCCGGTGGTGACGCCTACCTGGTGGTTCAGAAGAACCTGGGCTCCGATTCTTTGCAGAAGTGGATGGACGCGCAGCTTGAGGAGCTGCACCCCGGCGAGTTTGAGGTGTCGCGCTATGCGACCTCGAAGGGCTTCCGTATTCTGCAGGTGCACCGCTACGAGGATTAAAACCTCTGGCGCTAAATCCTCTGGCGCTAATTGCTTAAAAATATAAAAAGCGGCGGGTGTTTTCTGAATGTGTTGTCAGAAAACACCCGCCGCTTTTGTCTATAAAATCTCTGTTCTAAAACAGCACGTTATCGCAGCACGACGGTTGCAACCATCTGCGCCGGACCAGCCAGAACAACATGCTCCAGGTCGTCCGGGCCCAGCACGAAAGTCACCGCGAGGGTACCGCCGGGCACATGCACCAGCCACTCATCCGGTGCTTCCTCGCCGCCCCAGAAACGGGTCGCCGCAGCCGCCGCACACGCGCCGGTACCGCACGACAGAGTCTCGCCCACGCCACGTTCGTGCACGCGCATACGGATAGCGCCCACATGCGCGCCGCTCTCAACGTCCAGGTCGACCGGTACCACAAACTCAACGTTCGTACCGTTGACCGGGGCGGGGTTCACCTGAGGCAGGCTGTGCAGGTCCAGGCCGTCCAGCTTACCGTCGGAGCCGAGCATCACCACGGTATGCGGGTTACCCATCGAAATGGACAGGCCAGCACGCGGAGTCTTCAGGCCGCGAGCAGACACCAGGCAGTCCTCGCCACCCTCGCGGGCAGCCTCACCGTGGATGAAGCTCCACGGACCCATATCAATCGCGTAGCCCTCTTCGGTGCGCGCCACAGTCTTCACGCCGGCACGGGTACCAATCTTGACGGTCTCGCCCACCTCAAGCTCAATCAGGCCCTCAGTGCGCAGGTACTCCACGAACGCGCGCACACCGTTGCCGCACATTTCAGCGATAGAGCCGTCACCATTGCGGTAGTCCATGAACCAGACAGCGTCCGGGTGCTCCTCGAGCAGCTTCTGACCCGCGCGGGAGGCGGTGCTACGGGCAGCACGAATGAAGCCGTCCGCGCCAATGCCGAAGTGTCGGTCGCAAGCGCGGGCTACCAGCTCGGGGGTAAGGGCAATTTCTGCGTTCTCATCCGTCAGAAAGATGAAGTCGTTACCGGTGCCGTGACCCTTGGTGAGGGTCAGGCCTGCCAGCTCGCCCCAGATGGAAGGGTTCTCGCTCATATGCTGTCCTTAAGGTTGGTGACCTGTCCGTTTATGATTTTACCGCGCCAGATGGTGAACCAGGCATTCTTCCTCGGAAATACTTCTGCGGCTCCCGGTTCACTTGATGAGTTCGTCAAGATTACCGAAAGCCGCAGAAATAGGCGGGATACTTTTACCGGTTTATGAAGATGCCGCTACGGCGTCTGCAGAGCGATCGCGACGAATACGCAGAAGCTTGCGGTCCTTCAAAGCCAGCGCCGGCTTCTCAACATACAGCCAAGACAGCCACGCCAAACCAACGGTAATTGCAAAAGTGATGAGGGCGTTCAGAACCCAGCCCAGCGATGCACTACCGAAAATTGTCAACATAATCTGCACCGGGAACGCGTAGATGTACACGCCATACGAAATATCATTATGTCGGCACAAGTCGGTCTTAATCGCAGCGCTGAGAGCCAGGATTCCGTAAGCCACAGGCAGGTGCATGTACTGGGCAATACCAGGTGCAAACCATTGCAGAGCAAATCCTAGAATCGTGACCACAATAGCCACAGTAGCGTTATAGCGAATACGCTTACCCCACATGTAGAGAATGACACCTGCGAAAAAGTAAGGATGCAGACGAAGAATATGCTCTACAAAACGATTAGGTTCACGCCCCATCAGTTCAAAAATCTGGTGCCCGAAAAATAGCCCAGCATAGATGACAGGAACCAACCATTTTGCGTTCTTACGAATAAACCCAATGTAGAAAATCGGGATAAGCGCTAGATAAGCGAGGAATTCAAAACCCAGGGTCCAGGCTGACCCATTCCATGCGTGGGTGAAAGGGGCTCTTCCGAGTTGAGTGTGGGTGAC
>NZ_KV811047.1:0-12886 GCF_001812975.1 Rothia sp. HMSC073B08
TCCAACCACACTCAACTCTGAAGAGCCGGTTTTCCATGCTAGGCGGAAGGACCAGAGTATAGAAGAAAATAGCTTTTTCATTCTCACCACGCTCACAAAGTCATACTGAACTCATCTTTGAGCCCTACAACTCCTCGATGAGCGGACATCGAAACACTACCCGTGCCTCATTAGTTACCCTACTCCTCACTGAAATATAAAACACACATATTCGCGCGTGTCCAAGAATATTAAGCAGACGTATCTGCGATAGTTCCGGACATCCATGGGTCAGCCGACAGCCCTACCCGCAACGCCCCCCAGCCCCCCTTCGTCATAGTCAGTCATATTAAGTTCATATTTCGCCCCAATGTCATGTCCAGAAATATTAGGACATCAACCGCCGCATCCCTTGCGCACCCTCGGAGGCAGTGGGTAGAGTGAAAGCGTTATCTATCAAGAGCGACCGAGAGATCTGGCTCGTAGACGTCGCAGCAACCTCGCCAGTATCCCCCACCGTCACGGTGCAGGGTACGGACAAGGTGCTCCCGCCAGAACCGATAGAGAAGAATACCCTTCGGCACCCCTTGATGAGTCGTACTCGCAAACCGGTACAGCACATCCTGCAGAAGAATTCGCGCACCCTCACGGTGCGTATCTATCGGGTGAACACGAAGGATGGTTATGACTACAGTTCACCCGGCTCTTTCTTTTGAGCTATTCCCTCCGCGCTCACAGGCGAGCTGTGAGTCGCTGCTCCGCACCATTGCGGAGCTTGAGGGCACCAACCCCGACTACGTGTCGGTCACCTACGCCGGTGACGCTAAGCGCCGCCAGAAGACCCTGGCGCTGCTCGACCACCTGGTACATGAAACCTCCCTCACCCCGCTGGCTCACCTGATTTGTGCAGGCCACTCGGTGCATGAGCTGGAGCGCGCAGTCCGCCTAATTCTGGGTCTGGGAGTGCGCGGCTTCCTGGCTCTTCGCGGTGATATTCAGGAAGGTCAGGTTTCTGAACTTCCTTTCGCCCGCTACCTGGTAGAGCTCATTCGCCGCGTGGAGCGTGAAGATTTCGCCCACCTGGCAGCTGGCAAGGTGTCGATTGGTGTGGCGGCGTACCCGCAGAAGCACCCCGAGTCCGCATCCCTGCTGCAGGATATTGAGATTCTGCTGTCGAAGCAGCGTGCCGGCGCGGATTTCGCGATTACTCAGGTGTTCTTTGAGGATGAACGCTACAGCGCCCTGGTCGATTCGGCGCACCTGGCGGGCGTAGATATTCCGATTATTCCGGGCATCATGCCGGTAACCTCGCTGAAGCGCCTGCAGAATCTTTGCCAGATGGCGGGCATGGAAGTCCCGACGGACCTCGCCTACGCCCTAGAGACGGCGACCAGCAACACAGAGTTGCACCGCATCGGCGTGGATTACGCGCTGAACCAGTGCCGCGCCGTGATGGATGCGGGCGCACCGGGCCTGCACTTCTTCACCTTCAACGAGCATGCCGCGGTGCTGGACGTTCTGGATCAGCTGGACCTACCCCGATACAGCAACCGTTTCTCTCAGCCGCTGAGCGAACTGGAATACGCCTAACCCAACCCGTAACGCTCCTTGTCGGATGCGTTCCCATTGTCTCCCCCGCAAATATTCCGGGAGTTACAACCTCCGTTTCACCGCCCACCGCTGGGTGGCGAAATACCGGAACTGACTCCCACATCTATCCCCAGTAAAGGAATAACTATTATGTCGAACACCGCATTTCCCGCCGCAACCATTGTTGGCTACCCCCGCGTGGGCCGCTTCCGCGAGCTGAAGAAGGCTCAGGAGGCTTTCTGGAAGGGCAAGGCAACCCTGCAGGAGCTGCAGGACACCGCCGCTGACGTGCAGCGCACCTACTTTGAGCGCGTGACCGCTGCGGGTCTGAAGGCTGATAACTACTCGATTCCGGCGACCTTCTCCTACTACGACCAGGTGCTCGACGTGGTTCGCCTGTTCACTCTGGTTCCCGAGCGTCTGGCTGAGGCTAAGGATGCACGCGGTCTGCTGGATCTGCCCGGCTACTTCGCACTGGCGCGCGGTACCGAGACTCTGCCTCCGCTGGAGATGACTAAGTGGTTCGACACCAACTACCACTACCTGGTGCCCGAGATTGGTGCCGGCACCGAGATTAAGCTGAACCTTGAGGCTATTGACGAGCAGCTTGAGGTCGCAAAGCAGGCTGGCGTGAAGGTTCGCCCGCAGATTGTTGGCCCGTTGACCCTGCTGCTGGGCGCTAAGGCTGAGCAGGGTTCCGCTGAGGACTTCGCACCCATCGACCGTCTGGATGAGTTCGTTGCAGCGTACGCTCAGGTGCTAGAGCAGCTGGCTGAGCGCGGTGTTGAGTGGGTTCAGCTGGACGAGCCGGGCCTGACCGTGGACCGTGCCGACAACGCGAAGGTTGCCGAGCTGGCCGAGCGCACCTACCGTACCCTGGCCGCCGCCGAGAAGCGCCCGCAGATTCTGGTGACCAGCCCCTACGGTTCCCTGCGTGAGAACCTGCCGGCACTGCTGGGTACCGGCATTGAGGCGCTGCACCTTGACCTGGTGCACGGCGTGTACTCGAAGGCTGAGCTTGAGTCCGTTTCTGCCGCCGGCGTGCACCTGGTTGCCGGTGTTGTGAACGGCCGCAACGTGTGGCGTGCCGACGTTCGCGCCGCCCTGAAGACCCTGGAGGCGCTGCCCGGCGCATCCGAGGGTGCCGTGTCGGTGGCTTCTTCGACCTCCCTGCAGCACGTGCCGCACGACCTGGCTCTGGAAGACCCCGCCGAGGTTCCCGTGGACGGCCTGGCCTTCGCCGATCAGAAGGTCGCTGAGATTGCTCTGCTGGCTCGTGGCCTGGCTGAGGGTGAGGCTGCTGTTGAGCCGGAGCTGAAGGCTGCTGACGAGGCGCTGGCTCGCTTCGCCGCTGACCCGCGCAAGCACAACGACGAGATTCGTGCCCGCGCCGCAGCTGTGACTCCCGAGGACTTCGACCGTCCGACCATTGACGTTCGCCGCGCGGCTCAGGCTGACCTGAACCTGCCGAAGCTGCCGACCACCACCATCGGTTCCTTCCCCCAGACCGCTGAGATTCGCCGCCGCCGTGCGGAGGCTCGTGCGGGCAAGATTTCCGCTGAGGAGCTGAACGGCTTCCTGCGTGACGAGATTGCCTCGGTCATCGCACTGCAGGAGGAGCTGGGCCTGGACGTGCTGGTTCACGGTGAGGCTGAGCGTAACGACATGGTTCAGTACTTCGCTGAGAACTTCGACGGTTTCGCAACCACCCGCCACGGCTGGGTTCAGTCCTACGGTTCGCGTTGCACCCGCCCCTCGATCCTGTTCGGTGACGTGAAGCGTCACGGTGAGGGCCTGCGCGGTGAGGCGTTCACCGTTCCGTGGAGCTCCCACGCACAGTCGCTGAGCGACAAGCCGGTCAAGGGCATGCTCACCGGCCCGGTGACGATTCTGGCCTGGTCCTTCGTGCGTGACGACCAGCCGCGCCGCGAGACCGCTAACCAGGTGGCTCTGGCTCTTGCCGACGAGATTGCCGACCTGGAGCAGGCGGGCATCCGCATCATTCAGGTGGACGAGCCGGCTCTGCGTGAGCTGCTGCCCCTGCGCCGCGACGAGCAGCCGCAGTACCTGGACTGGTCGGTGAACTCCTTCCGCCTGGCAACCAGTGCAGTGAAGGATTCCACTCAGATTCACACCCACCTGTGCTACTCGGAGTTCAACGAGATTATCGACTCGATTAACGCTCTGAACGCTGACGTGACCAGCATTGAGGCGGCTCGTTCGCACATGGAGCTGCTGGCTGACATTCCGGAGAGCTTCGTTTCCGGTCTGGGCCCGGGCGTGTGGGACATCCACTCCCCGCGTGTTCCTTCTCAGGATGAGATTGAGTCCCTGCTGAAGGCTGCGATTGGTTACGGCACCATTGCTGACCTGTGGGTGAACCCTGACTGTGGTCTGAAGACTCGTGATTACGAGGAGACCAAGCAGTCTCTGCGTCACCTGGTGGACGCCACCAAGGCGATTCGCGCATCCCTCTAGGAGGCGCCTATTGGTTCCGTTGCCTGCTGCGGGTTGACCGGATGATGGTTTGCTCGCGGTAACCTGCGGCAGGTGGCGGCTGTTCGGCTTCGTGCCGGTATGCGTACCGACTGTATGCCGAGCTTTTGGGGATAGATAACAGACCCGCCCGTACGGTTTTTCTTCTGCACCGTGCGGGCGGGTTTTCTGCTTCCTTCCGCCCTTTCTGCCGCCTAAAACGCCTCTGAGAAGCACCTGTACCGGTGAGCCACCATCCGGCGCGGTGCCGGGCATCCTGTGGCTTGCGGGCGTAAGAACATAGAATGGAACCATGACTACTAACTCTGGAATCACTAAAGAATGGGTGGATGAAACCGTCAAGCCGGGCGACGATTTCTTCCGCCACGTCAACGGTAAGTGGCTGGCTACCCACGAAATCCCGGCGGACCGCCCCAAGGACGGCGGCCTGTACACCCTCCGCGATAATGCAGAGAAGCACGTGCGTGAGCTGGTGGAGAAGATCGCGAAGGAGCAGCCGGAGTCCCGTATTGGCGCACTCTACAACTCCTTCATGGATGTTGAGAAGATTGAGGCGGACGGCCTGGAGCCGCTGCTGAAGGAAATCGCCCCGATTCTGAACTCGGCAACCCCCTCCCACCTGGCTGTGACCCTGGCGTTGCTGTCTCGTGCGGGTCTGCCGCAGCTGTTCGCTTGGTACACCAGCAACGACCCGAAGGACCCGAAGAATTACACGTTCTTCCTGTACCAGTCGGGTCTGGGTCTGCCGGATGAATCCTACTACCGTGAAGAGAAGCACGAGGCTGCATGCGCGGCGTACGTTGAGCATATTGCCCGCATGTTCCAGCTGACCGGTCTGGCTGAGGGCTTCGGTCTGACTCCGGAGCAGGCGGCTCAGCTGGTGTTCACCCACGAGTCTGAGCTGGCTCGCCTGCACTGGAACGTCGTGGAGAACCGCGACGCTGAAGCAACCTACAACCCGTACCAGGCGACCGAGCTGGACGAGAAGTTCCCCGGCTTCCCGTTCTCGCAGTGGCTACTGGCTCTTGGTGCCGACCCGGAGACCCTGGGTCAGGTTATTGTGGCTCAGCCGTCCTTCTTCGAGGGTGCGGCGAAGCTGTTCACCTCCATCCCGCTGATGAGCTGGAAGCTGTGGGCTGTGTGGACTGTTCTGCGTTCGCGTGCGCCGTTCATGTACGACGAGCTGGTTCAGGAGAGCTTCAACTTCTACGGCAAGACCCTTTCCGGCACTCAGCAGATTCGTGAGCGCTGGAAGCGCGGCGTGGGCGCTGTCGAGAAGGCTCTGGGTGAGGAGATTGGCCAGGAGTACGTGGCTGTGCACTTCCCGCCTTCGCACAAGGAGAAGATGCTGGTTCTGGTCGGCAACCTCCTTGAGGCGTACCGCGAGTCTATTGAGTCGCTGGACTGGATGACTGAGGCAACCCGTCAGAAGGCGCTGGAGAAGCTGTCGAAGTTCGTCACCAAGATCGGTTACCCCGATAAGTGGCGTGACTTCTCCGCACTGGAGCTCGTTCCCGGTGACCTGTTTGAGAACCTGCGCCGCACCGGTGCGTTTGATGCTGACTGGCTGATTGCCCGTAAGGGTCAGCCGGTGGATAAGTCGGAGTGGCTGATGACTCCGCAGACCGTGAACGCGTACTACATGCCGCCGGCGAATGAGATTGTGTTCCCGGCAGCGATTCTGCAGCCCCCGTACTTCAACCCGGATGCTGACGATGCGGCGAACTACGGCAATATCGGCATGATTATTGGCCACGAGATTGGTCACGGTTTTGACGATCAGGGTTCCCGCTATGACGGTGACGGCAAGCTGGAGAGCTGGTGGACTGAGGAGGATTACGCGAAGTTCAAGGAGCGCACCTCCGCGCTGGTGGAGCAGTACAACGCGTACGTTCCGGTGGGTCTGGACCCGAAGTTCCACGTGAACGGTGAGCTGACTCTGGGCGAGAACATTGGCGACCTGGCTGGCATGTCTATTGCGTTGAAGGCGTACCGTCTGGCTTTGAAGAAGCAGGGCATTGAGTCGCTGGCTGACGCGCCGGTGATTGACGGTATGACCGGTATTCAGCGTTTCTTCTTCTCGAATGCTCGCGGCTGGTGCACGAAGTCCCGCCCGCAGCATGCTGAGGTGATGATTTCGGTGGATCCGCATTCGCCGGATGAGTTCCGTGTGAACGGTGTGGTGCGCAATATTGATGAGTTCTACGAGGCGTTTGGCGTCTCTGAGGGCGATGCACTGTACCTGGCTCCGGAGGAGCGTGTGCGCATCTGGTAGCATCCCGATAAGGGTATATGCTTTATTGCGCATATAAGTGAGGCGCCCGCCTCGTGGCTTGAAAACCACGGGGCGGGCGCCTCTTTTCTAGAGAGCCGTGGACGCTACACGAAGGTAGGCGTCTACTGCTACTGTGCTGAGCGTTGCGTTAGATAATTTCTAGCGCAATGTCCATGTGCAGCGGCTCGGTTGCATCGATGTGGTACTGGCTGTGTACCGGCGAGCCCCACGAGTCGTCTCCACCAACGCCGAGCTGACCTGCCAGGATACGCAGGTAGGTGCGGTTGTTTTCGGGCAGCTCCCACTGGTAGGAAGCTTCCTCAATCTGGTAGGAGGAGTAGGGCAGGAGCGATACGTGCAGGCCCTCACCGGCAGTCTGCAACTGGCGGACACGGAAGCCGTGGTTGCTGTCGTTCGTCACTTCAGCCCAACGGACACCCATGTGGTTGCCGCTTTCCTGAGGTACCAGGTACGGTGCGTAGTCCTGCTCGGGGGTGCTTTCCCACACGCCCAGGCGGACGCCGCTGCAACGGTCGGGGTAGGCGTCACCGGGGCCGAGGCCGTAGTAACGCAGGTGCGAGAACTCGCCGGGCAGTGCCCATTCCAGACCGAATGCGGGCAGGGACGGTGCGTCCTTCTCGCCGGGGTAGTCGATGGTTACTCGCACGTTGCCGGTGCTCTGTGCTTCGTAGCGGACCGTAACAGCGGTGTGAGCGGGGGTTGCCAGCTCGTAGGTGTAGGTCACTGCCACGCTGTCATCGCTGGGCTGCTCGACAGCAACGTTAGCGCAACGGGCGTAGCGGCCTGCGACGGTCCACTGGGCGCGTTCGAAACCGTGTCCGGCGCCGCGGTCGTTGTCGGTCAGGGGCCTGAAGGTGGTGAGCTTCGGGGGGCGAATAACATGCTCGGTGCCGTTGTGTACCCAGGAGACGATGCCACCCTGAGTGCGGGACAGAATAACTTCAGCCTGGTTGTTGCGCAGACCGACGTTCCAGCGGCCGACGGTCACCGTCGCATCTGCTGCGCCTTCAGCGGTGTTTGCTTCAGCCTGCGATGCGGGGATGACGTACTGACCGAAGGCAATTTCGTGTCCTGCAGGAGCCCATGCGGCGTCTTCAGTGAGCACGAGGCTGACGTCCAGGGTTACTTCTGCGTTGTCGGTAGCGTATTCTTCCAGGGGCCAGGGAATTGCCAGCTCGTGGGTGGATTCCGGGGCTACGCCGAAGAAGTAGTCTTCCTGCCACTGAGGAACGCCGTTGACCAGCAGGCTAGCTTTGAAGGTGTAGTCTGCGGTGGAGGTGAAGAGGTTGTCGTTGACGACCGTCACGCCCTTCTGGTCGGGGGTGATGCGCAGGTTGGAGTACACTGCCTTCACTTCAGCGACCTTGGGGCTTACCTTGCGGTCGGCGAAGAGGATACCGTCACCGGAGAATTCGTAGTCGCAGGGGCGTTCGCCGAATGCGCCACCGTAGGCGAGGTATTCGGGGGCGCCTTCGCTCTCACCGGGGTGCCAGAGTGCCTGGTCAATCATGTCCCAGATGAAACCGCCCTGGTAGTGGGGGTAGCGTTCCAGTGCGACGTATTCGTCGATAGCGCCGACCGAGTTGCCCATTGCGTGCATGTATTCGCACATGATGAAGGGCTTCTCAGGGTTGTTCGACAGGTACTTTTCAACGACGTCAGCGTGGGTGTACATACCGGATTCGATGTCGGTGACGTCATCAAATTCGCGGTGCCAGGTGATGCCTTCGTAGTGTACGGGGCGGTTGGGGTCCAGTTCGTGGACTCGGCGGTACATGGAGCGGAATACTTCGCCGCCGTATGCTTCGTTACCGAGCGACCAGATTACTACGGAGGGGTGGTTGTAGTCGCGGCGCATCATGGATTCTACGCGGTCAACGCAGGCGCCTTCCCATTCCATGCGGGAGCCGGGGATCGTGGTCTCGGGGGTGGGAATGTCACCGGGGGTGCACCAGGAGCCGTGAGTTTCCAGGTTTGCTTCGTCAACCAGGTAGATACCGTATTCGTCAGCCAGGGCGTAGAAGCGTGAATCGTTGGGGTAGTGGCTGGTGCGGATAGCGTTGATGTTGTGCTGCTTGCAGAAGAGAATCTCTGAAGTCATGTCTTCAACGGTCAGGACGCGGCCGGTACGCGGGTGGAACTCGTGGCGGTTGACACCCTTGAAGAGGACTCGGTGACCGTTGAGGGTCATGATTCCGTTCTCGATGCGGAAGCGACGGAATCCGACGCGCTGGCTGGTGGATTCTACGGTCTTGCCGTCGTGGAGCAGATCCACCGTCAGAGTGTAGAGAGAGGGCGATTCAGCCGACCAGGGAGCGATACCTTCAAGGGCGTCGGAGGAGATGCGCACGGATGCGTCTTCGGCGGCGACGGTACCAGACCAGATGACCTGGGTGCCGTCAAGGACGCTGGCCTGCAGGGTGTACGCCTTGATTTCTTCACCGTTGAGGGTGACGAGAGCGTCCAGGTGTGCTTCGCCGGTGGGTGCGTCGTAGTCTGCTTCAACGGTGAGGGAGGCGATGCTGACTGCGGGGCGGGCTACCAGGTTCACAGCGCGGAAGAGACCGTGGAAACGCCATGAGTCCTGGCCTTCCAGCCATGAAGCGCTCGAGTATTCGTAGCATGCGACGGTCAGGGTGTGGTTGCCTTCTGCGTCATTGCTGACGATATCGGTGATGTCGAAGGAGGTGGTGGTGTAACCGTCTTCTGCGTAACCGACGAAGGTGCCGTCAACCCACACGTAAATTGCGGTTGCGAAGCCTTCGAAGGCGAGCGCGATGCGGCCCGATTCGCTCAGCATCTTCTTGAGGTCGCCCTCCAGGGTGAAGTGCTTGCGGTAGAGGGCTACGTGGTTCTTCTCGGGGATGTGAGGAGCTTCGGGGTTTTCGTGGCCGTCCCAGAGCATCTGGATGTTGACGTAGGCGGGGCGCCAGAGTCCCTCAGTTTCCAGGGTGGCGGGGACGGGGATGCTCTGGTAGTCGCTTTCGTCGCGGGTGGGGGCGGCGAATTCTGCGGTGGTGACATCAATTTCTGAGGCCCATGCAGTGCGGACAGCCCACGTGCCGTTGAGGCTCTGCTGGGGGTTCGAGGAGTGATGGTCGGAGTGCGCTGCTTCCCTGTTGACAGCGTACACAGTGGGGTCATCAAGCCACGCTGCTGAGGGTGACTGGGAGGAGACTACGGGAGTCGTTTGTTCGGTGGAAGACATGTCTTCCTTCCTCTCGTATACATCTTTGATTGGTCCCTTTAAGGATGCCGGAAGGCGTGATGATTGCCGCCTACATTCTGTTCATTCTTTTCCCGCAGAACTTGGCTCTGGTCTACGTGGCACTGGTCCTAATAGCCTCACCGCGCAGAACATTCAGACGTTCAACACGGCTGCTTTCTATGTGCCGCTGGCCATTATTGTGTGCTCGTTCCTCGCCTTCTTCTTCAAGGTTTCTATCTCTGAGAAGGAACACGCGAAGATTGTGAAGGAGCTTGAGGCGAAGCTTGCTTCTGCATAGGTAAAAGCAGGGTAGGTCCTTCACCGCATGAGAGAGGCGCCCGCCTCGTGGGTTTATTCCACGGAGCGGGCGCCTTTTAGGTGTAGAAGCTACGCGCTTCTAGGCTGAAGCTTTTAGGAAGCAGAAGCCGAGGACGAAGAGGAAGAAGTACGCATACCGGTCAGCTTCCACGCACCGTTCTCGTAGACACCGTGCAGGGTGCGCTCCACATCGTTCTTACGGTCCGAATCGGAGGAAGCGTTCTCCACACGGTCCTTGCTTGCGATGAACTCACCGCTGTCCATGGTCAGGCGGATATTCCAGTTGTAGGCGTCGCCATCACGCTCGGGCTGTGCGGTGAGCATGGTGATGGTGACGGACGGGTCCTGCATCCAAATCTTGCCCTGCTGCAGGCCAGCACCCAGGGTGCCTTCTTCGGGTTCGAGCATGTTCTTCAGCTCGGAGTTGTCAACCGCGCATTCACGCAGGGGTTCGGTCTTGCCGGTGCGCATGTAGTATTCAATGGCTGCGCCGAAGAATGCGATGGACTGGTACAGACCCTCGACGCTGTTCTCGTTGGCAACGGCGGGCTTCACGGGCACGGGGGCGTTCTTGGACGGCTCGGTGCGGGTTGCGGGCTGGTAGTCGGAAGGCTTGGAGGTGTAGCCGTCGAGGGTTGCAACGCCGGAGTAGTCGGTGCGTGCGGTCTTAGAAGTCGACGCGGAAGCAGATGCGTTGCCGCTGGTTGCCTGGGGCTGAGCGCCGCAGGCTGCGAGGAGGGTTGCGCCGCCGGTTGCTGCGA
Source organism: Rothia sp. HMSC073B08 (assembly GCF_001812975.1). Taxonomy (NCBI): domain Bacteria; kingdom Bacillati; phylum Actinomycetota; class Actinomycetes; order Micrococcales; family Micrococcaceae; genus Rothia; species Rothia sp. HMSC073B08. The sequence continues at coordinate 10,649 of NZ_KV811047.1, forward strand.
GCAGGCCGAGGGCGGATCGGCGGGTTACGTTCTTCATGGGTTCTCTCTATCTGTGGTGCATTTTCCGCACCGTGGTGCGGGTGATGCCTACGGCATCTAACGGGAAGACGGCACTACGTGAGTGTAGTGCCGTCTTCCAGTATATGTTTATTGGGCTTGGGATTCTTTAGCCGCCGTAATAGTAGTAGTGGCTGTAGGAGCTACCGTAGTAGTCGCTGATAACGATGCGGGTGCGGCGGCCGTAACGGTCGGAGTAGTAGCGGTTGTAGGGGGTGCGGCGTACGGTGGGGCGGTAGGTGGTTGCCTGTGCGGGGGTGAGCAGTGCGCCGAGGGCGGTTGCTGCGCCTGCGCCTGCGGCGGCGAGTGCTGCGCGGCGGGTGAGGCGTGCGGACTTCTTGGTGGCCATGATATGCCTTTCGGGGTTGGTGTTTCTGTGAAGTGACGTGGCGTGTGCACGGCGTGCGGCTGTGCATTAACCATTTCTTATTGTAAGCCTCAACGTTAATGTTTTTGCGCGCAGAGTGCACCTTCTAGTTGAGGGTTAGACCATGCGGGCTAGTCAACGTTTTTCCGGCAGAAAAATTGCGGAAATATTGGTTGAGAAACACGCCGGGCACACGCTAAATACGGGCTGAATTGCGGGCTACATGTCTACTTCGGCGAGGCCCGAAATTTCCTTGTCCTTGATGTGCGGGATGGTGGAGCTCCAGTTCATCCACGCCTTGACCTGCGCAGCTTCTTCGGGGTTGTTCATATCTGGCCAGCGGTCGTTTTCGATCCTGAATCGGGTCATTGCGAGGAGGGGGTAGCCCTCATAGATGGGCCCGAAACGCGCAATGCGCTTACCCGATTTCGTGTCGAAGGAGACGGAGTCTGAAATTTCACTGTCGGAACTCTGCGTATACGTGACCTTATCGATCGCGTTGAGCGGGTAGAAGGTTTTATTGTCGTGCCCATTGTCCTCTTCGAATCCTTCCGGTGAGATTTTAGTGTAAGAACCAGCGGTTTCGTTAAAGACATATAGAAGAAAGCACGTGAAGAGGAAAGCTCCGACATCATATAGAAAATGGAATCCTATATCGCCCAGCAGATGCACCATAAACATCAGAGCAGGGGTCATGGGAAGCGCGACGGCAAGCACAATTATTTCGGAGCGGTCGCTTCGAGTAATGTAAATGTTTTTGGCGTACAGCTTCTTGTCTCGGCGTCGGTTGATTTCGTAGACAATGATGGACCGGAACATCTTGTACGTCTGTAGGACATTTACTACGCCCCAGAGGGCAATCATGGTGTAGTTCATCATCATGGTGGTTCACTACCCTTTCTATTTATCGGTGACCGGCATCCTCCCGGCAACGATGCGGAGGGTGCGGGTTCGTTCTCAGAGTAGCCGAGGAAATTGGGTGGTTAAGCCCAGATTCGCGTTATCCGCGGAGTGGTTGCCGAGTCTTCACCGGAGCATTGCGTCGAGTTAACCTCCTGGTCAGATACCGTGCGATAGGCTAAGGATGTACCCGCCACCTCACCGGGGCGAGCACGATTCACCAACCACCACACAAGGACGTACACACCATGAGCACAGTTTTTGAGACGACCCGCTTTGAAGACATCACAGAATAACAGCCTGCAGCCCAGAAAGAAGGTGAAGAGCAGTGAAAAAGAACTCCCCGAGGAAAAAGAACGTTTCAAAGAAAAGAAACAGTTCAAAGAAAAATGGTTACCCAAAGAAAAAATCTATTATCACAAAGAAACCCACAAAGAAAGTCGCTTTCAAGAATTTTCTTCGCTCAAAGGCTAACGATATTTGGCGTGACCGCGAGAGAATCCTACTGATGTTGTGCCTTCTGGCATTTCCCGCCTCCTTATATTTCATTTCTTATGTCAACCCGTACAACGACTCCACTATCTGCACTGTTACGTCAGTAGAAATCGTTGAACATGAGGACCCCTACTCAATCTCCGGTGAATTCGAAACGGAAGAGTGCGGAATCATCACAACATCGAACGCCCCCGATGGAGAACGTATCTACCCCTACCTCCAGAACTTCAAGACGGGCAAGAAATACAGGGCATATAAGTCTCTGCTGACCCGAAACGACGAATTCGACTTCAGCGTCCTCCGCTTTGAAGAGATCAAAGAATAACCCCACCCCCGCAGAAAGGATCCCACCGTGAGCTTTATTGGCGAATTTATTATCGACTTTATTGGCTCTTCAGAGTTGAGTGTGGTTGGAGGCA
>NZ_KV811048.1:0-122087 GCF_001812975.1 Rothia sp. HMSC073B08
ACCCGGTCACCCACACTCAACTCGGAAGAGCCTGTTAACGCCACGTTTTGTAACTCAACTTATGGCAAAGATTGCTGGAACAAACAAGGACTCATTCGTGTGGGATACCTGTATGGGATCATCTGGGTTTTTGGTGTCAGCTATGGAAATCATGATTGATGATGCGGGAAGAAGAATTAAGGATAAAGATATACTTTCTGAAAAAATAAACAACATTAAGCGGAATCAGCTTCTGGGTATTGAAATTTTAGGAAATATCTATATCTTGGCTGTACTTAATATGATTCTTATGGGTGACGGATCATCTAAAATCATTTGTGGAGATTCCCGTCAGGAAGGGCCAAAATTTATTGAGGAGAATTCAGCGGTATTTCCAGCTAATGTCTTTTTGTTGAATCCGCCATATTCTGCTCCGGGTAAGGGTTTAGTATTTGTTGAAGAAGCTTTGTCTAGGATGGAGTCTGGATACGGTGCTGTTCTAATTCAAGAGAATGCCGGTAGTGGGCAGGGAGATATTTATCCTAAGCAGATTTTACGGAAAAATACTTTGATTGCCTCAGTTCATATGCCAATTGATTTGTTTATTGGTAAGGCGTCAGTGCAGACGGCAATTTATCTCTTCAAGGTAAATCGCCCACATGAAGAAGATGATGTCGTTACATTCATTGATTTTAGTAAAGATGGATATAGTCGACAAAATCGCAGAAAGTCTACATCTAAAGTGAACCTCAGGAATGTTGACCATGCACTAGAGCGATATGATGAAATTGCAGCTATTTGTCTTGGAAAGAAACCAAAGACTAATTATTACACTGAGGCTAACGGTCTTATTATTAAAGATACAATATCGCTAAATGGTGATGATTGGACGTTTAACCAGCATAAAAGAATCAATATTGCCCCGAGCGAGCAAGATTTTAAAAGAACAGTAATCGAGTATCTGACATGGAGCATGGGTGAAGTTTTAAAAAGTGAGGTGGATTTGAATGTTTAAAGAGTTTAAAATTGGAGAATTGTTTGATATTTATCCAACTAAGGCATATAAACTAACCAATTCAGAAATATTTTTAAGTGAAGGTGAAACGCCTGTTTTATCAAATTCATCAACTAATAATGGTATTTCTGGTTATTGTGGTTTAGAGCCAACTGAGCAAGGAAATATTATTACATTTTCTGATACAACTTCAGGGGCTGAAACAATGTTTTATCAGCCTAATCCTTTTATTGGATATCCACATGTCCAAGGTATGCATCCGTATCAGCCAGAGAAATGGAATAGAAGAAGTTTTTTATATGTAATCTCATGTATTCGAAAATCGGCGGGTAACGGATGGAGCTATGCCGTAAAATTTAACCGTGCACTTGTAAAAGAAATATCCATCGAGTTGCCAGTAATTCTCTCAAGAGACCCAAACCATATTTATACGCTTGAAGATATAGATTGGAAATATATGCAAGATTATATTGCCGATATAGAAAAATCCTGCCTCGAGAAAATTGATTTACATCTAGAGTCGGTTGGTCTCGACGATTGTGAGTTGAGCGATGATGATCGTAAAATTTTAGATATTCATCTTGAATTTAAAAGTTTCAGGATAGATGACTTATTTACTCGAGTCTCGGCGAAGTGTAAAAATCCTGATTTTGATAAAAAAAGGGATACCTCAAAGATTTTGAATCGGGAGTTTTGTGTTCCTCTCGTAAATGCAAAACTCGGCAATAATGGAATTATGTTTTATGGTCGTGAGGATGATTGGGAAACTCAAGAAATGTGTATAGACATTATTCAAAACGGGGCGGTAGCTACAGGCTCTGTCTATGCGCAGCCCCAGCCCGTAGCAGTCTTGTGGGATGCCTATTTAATTAGGCCGGTTTTTAAAGATTATTCAGAGAATATACTTTTATATGTGGCGAAATGTATTGAAAAGGTTACAAAAGAGCAATTCTCGTACGATAATAAAGCAACTTGGAATAGGGTGAGAAACTGTGAAATTGTTTTACCTGTTAAGGATAACGGAGAAATTCATTTTGATTACATGGAACGGTATATTCAAGCGGTAAAGAAATCTGTTATTTCCAACTTGGTAAAGTATAAAGATAGCTTGTCTGATTAGTCGTAGTAAAAATTTTCCCGCCAGAGTTATAGTTGTCATTTATAGATAGTAAGCTCATAAGCATATTAGCGGTGGCGCCTCGGATGGTTGTATCCGAAGCGCCACCGCTCTTTCATACCTTCTAGCGGGTGCGAAATTCTAGCCCTGCGCCCCGAGGATACCCGCCGCGTACGCCGCCTGACCCACGTGCTGCGCCGCATCGTCAATCATGCTGACCAGACGCACACCGCGAGTCACCGGCGGAGTCCACGAACGGTCAATAATCTCGCTCAAATCAGCCTCGCTCAGCGTCTCCGCGTAGTCCGCGAGCGCCTCGCCGGTTGCCACAAGGTACTCCACCAGAAGCGCGGAATCCTCCACCACGATGGAGCGTGCCTGCTCGGCGGTATGGCCGTAGCCCATGGTGTCGCCGAGCTCGCCCAGATTGAAACGCTCCCTGAAGCCCTGAGTCTCCCAGACCTGCGGCTGACCGTTCAGAGCGGAAAGCTGCATGTCCATCTGCCGCCCGGCGTGCCAGAGCAACCAGGCGATAGAGTTCGGGTGCCCGCCCGGATGCGCGTTCAAAGCCTCCGCTGACAGCCCCTTGACGGCCACGGCGGCTTCGATGCCGGGGCGGCTGGCGGCGTCACGCAGAATGTCGTGGGTTTTCATGGAATCCTCCTGAAGATGCTGGCTCCTCGCAGGGAGCCGGGTAGTTTCAGTCTACGCCCGCGTGTTCGCTGCCTTGAAAGAGCCGGTTTGAAAGAGTCGGTTTGGAAGAAAAAATGTGGCACTCGGGAATAATACTCATTTCTTCCCGTTGAACTCTGCGAAGACATCATCATCTAAATTCCACAGGAGAACACTATGACCACCCCCGCTCAGCTGCACTTTGACATGGTTGTCATCGGTTTCGGCAAGGGCGGCAAGACCCTCGCCGGCGCCTACGCGAAGACCGGCAAGAACGTTGCCCTCATCGAGCAGTCCACCGGCATGTACGGTGGCACCTGCATCAACATCGGTTGCGTGCCCACCAAGGCGCTGGTTCACCGTGCCGACGAGTTCCGCGCCAGCGGCGAGCGCACCATCGAGGACGCAAACGCCGCCTACGAGTCCGCCGTGGTGTTCCGTGACAAGCTGACCGGCATGATGCGCGCCAAGAACCGCGAAATCCTGCTGTCCAACGAGACTGCCAAGCTCATTGACGGCCACGCACGCTTCATCTCCGACACCGAGGTTGAGGTCACCGCGGGCGAGGACACCCTGCGCGTTACCGCCGACTACTTCATCGTCAACACCGGCGCCGTGTCGGTGATCCCGCCGATTGAGGGTATCCGCGAATCTGAGCGTGTGCTCACCTCCACCGAGCTGCAGAAGCTCACCCCGCGCCCCAAGCGCCTGGGCATCATTGGTGGCGGCCCCATCGGTGTTGAGTTTGCCGGTATTTTCTCCTCCTACGGTACCGAGGTGACCATTCTGGACGGCGCACCCGCTCTCTTCGGCCGCTACGATGAGGACGTTGCCCAGGTTGCCCGCGAGATTATCGCCGACCAGGACATTACCGCTCATACCGGTGTGCGTGTGCAGTCCTTCAAGGACGGCGCTGACTCGGTGACCGTGACCTACCTCGACTCCGAGGGTGCTACCCAGCAGCTGGAGGTGGACTACGTGATGGTCGCGACCGGCCGCAAGCCCGCCACCGAGGGTCTGGGCCTGGAGAACACCAGCATCGAAACCAACGACCGCGGCGCAATCGTCGTGGATGAGCACCTGCGCACCACCGTGCCGAACATTTTCGCGCTCGGTGACGTGAACGGCGGCCCGCAGTTCACCTACATTTCCATGGATGACTACCGCGTGGTGCTTTCCCAGCTGGTCGGTGACGGTTCCCGCTCCACCAAGGACCGCAAGGCAGTGGCTTCGACCATCTACATGAACCCGCCGCTGTCTTCCGTGGGTCTGACCGAGCGTGAGGCGATCGAGGCTGGCCACAAGGTGAAGGTCGCTTCGAAGCCGGTTGCTGCGGTTGCCGCGATGCCGCGCGCGAAGACCCAGGAGAACCCGCGCGGCATCATGAAGTTTGTGATTGACGCGCAGACCGACCAGATTCTGGGTGCCCAGCTGCTGGTAATCGAGTCCATGGAGGTTATTAACCTGGTGGCGCTGGCGATGCGCCACGGCATTACCGCCTCGCAGCTGCGCGATGAGATTTACACTCACCCCTCGATCACTGAGGGCCTGAATGAGGTTCTTGCCGTCGCGGCGCCCGTGAACTAGTTGAACTAGAATCGCGTCTGGATTCGCGGTTCGTATAGCGTTTCTGCTGGTCAGAGTGCTTCCCTGCCCGTTCCGCCCGTTGCGCTGTCAACGGAGGTGCGGGTGGGGAAGCATTTTTATTAAAGTTCAGATATACCTTGTAGCTAAGCATGCCCTAAGATGGTTATGAGATAAGCGCAAGCTCACTGTGTGGGTGGTCGGTGTGAGGGGGCTCGGAGGAGACACCCACTCGCTGCTACACCCACCACAGCGCACCGCCTGCGCCGCGCATACAACCCATAGGCACGAACCGGGAGAATCATGGCACTGCCCAAAATCAAGCCCTACACCTACGTCGACCGTGAACACAGCAACCGCGTGAACTGGCCCGTAGACCCCAGTCGAGCCGTACTGCTCGTGCACGACATGCAGGTACACTTCGTCCAGGCTTTCGAAGGCGCCAATCTGGGTGAGGGTAACGGCAACCCGGATGCACAGATTAACATCGCCATTCGGAACCTGCGCCGCCTCATTGACGCCGCCCACGCCGCCGGAATCCCGGTCTACTACACCGCGCAGCCGCCGCGCCAGAACCCCGAAGACCGCCGCCTGCTCATCGACTTCTGGGGCGACGGCCTGCAGAACGACGAGTCCGCCCGCGTGCTCGACGCACTTGCACCCACCGACCGCGACACCGTGCTGACCAAGTGGCGCTACTCCGCGTTCGTGCGCAGCCCCTTCGAGGACCTGCTCAAGGAGACCGGTCGCGATCAGCTCATCATCGGCGGCGTGTACGCGCACATTGGCTGCCTGACCACCGCCCTGGAGGCGTTCATGCGTGACATTCAGCCGTTTATGGTTGCGGACGCGCTTGCCGACTTCTCGGAGGAGGAGCACCGCATAGCGTGCGAGTACGCTTCGGGTCGTTGCGCCCGCGTGCTGAACACCGCCGATGTACTCGCCGACCTGCATGCTGCAGAAGGTGCTGAGAAGGCTGAGACTGCTGAGGAGGCGCGCGCATGAGCTGGGTGATTGTGACCGGCGCGAACGGCGGTATTGGTGAGGCAACCGTCCACCAGCTCATTAAGAACGGTTATTCGGTGTTTGCGGCTGACCTTGCAGAGCAGCCCATTGCCTCCTTCGGTACCTACGGAGACGCGATCTTCCGCTACCGCGCCGTAGACGTTACGAGCGAAGAGTCCGTCACCGCCCTCGCCAACGCTGTAGCGGCACTCGACGAACCCATCACCGGTGCGGTGCTCGCCGCGGGCATCGCCCACAGCCAGCCGCTGCTGGAAACCAGTTTCGCCACCTGGAAGCGCCTGCACGCGGTCAACTCCGACGGCGTGTTCCTGTGCCTGCGCGAATTCGCGCGCATCATGATTGACCAGCAGGAAACCGACCCGGCGAACAGCCGCTCCCTGGTGACGGTCGCCTCCAACGCGGCACGTGTGCCCCGCGCGGAGTTTGGCGCCTACGGTGCATCGAAGGCGTCGGCGGCGCGCGTGAGTTCCAGCTTCGGTCTGCAGCTTGCCGCGCACGGTATTCGCGTGAACTCGGTCTGCCCCGGCACCACCCGAACCCCCATGGTGACTGACGCCTGGGAGGGTGAGGATCGCTCCGCCCTGCCGGTTGCCGGTAACCCGGAAACGTTCCGCCTGGGCATTCCGCTGCGCCGTATTGCCGACCCGGCGGATATTGCGGCGGTCAACGCTTTCCTCATCTCGGAGGCGGCACGCCACATCACCATGCAGGAGATTGTCGCTGACGGCGGCGCGACCCTCTAACGGCACCCGGACTATACCTGGCGCCCACAATATACCCGCGCCCGCACTGTGCTCTATGCGCTCCCGGCGCGAACCCACACACCACTGATAGAAGTACGATGACGAACCTTCCCGACTTTATCTTTGCCACCGGCACCCGCGTCCTGCGCGCATCCGGTGCGATGACCCCTGTCACCTTCGATAATGCCCTGGACGAGGCAAAACGCACCGGTAGCGCCGTCGTGGGTCTGATTCCTTTTGACCCTGATATGCCCGCTTACCTCTTCGTGCCCGAACGCCTGGAGGAGCAGCAGGTGCCGGTCCCCGAGCACACAGTGAAGCTGGCCGAACCGGTGTCGGTGACCGGCCGCCAGAACGACCGGTTCCGTGCCGCCGTTGCGACCGCCGTGGAGCGCATGAAGGCGGGTGAGTTGAGCAAGATCGTGCTTTCGCGTGTGCTCACTGCCCGCTACGCACCCGGCGCCCTCAACCTGGAGGCGCTGTACAACAACCTGCGCGCCCAGCAGCGTTCCGCGTTCAACTTTGCGGTGCGCCTGCCCGACGGTGAGCGCGGCATGAACGGAAGCTACCTGATGGGTGCCTCCCCGGAGCTGGTGTTCCGCACCGAGGGCCGCGCCTTCAAGACCCACCCGCTTGCCGGTAGCGCCCCGCGCATTGCCGAGCCCGGTAGCGCCGAGGACGAGGCGATTCGTGACCGCCTGTTCGCCTCGCCGAAGGACCGCCACGAGCACGCCTACGTCATCAACGATATTGCCGAGCGCCTGGCACCCATCGCCGAGGAGCTGAACGTGCCGCAGGTGCCCTCGCTGCTGCAGACCCCGCAGCTTTGGCACCTGGCGACCCCCATCGACGGTGTGCTGAAGGAGGGTTTGACCTGCCTGGACGGTGCCCGCGCGATCCACCCGACTCCCGCGATTTGCGGTGCCCCCACTGAGAAGGCGCTGGAGCTGATTCGCCAGCTGGAGTCTTTCGAGCGCCGCTACTTTGGCGGCCTGGTCGGCTACATGGACGCCGAGGGTAACGGCGAGTGGGCGCTGGTGCTGCGTTGCGCCCAGGTCAGCCCGGACGAGGCGGTCCTGTACGCTGGCGCGGGTATTGTGGCTGAGTCCGACCCGGAGCTGGAGCACACGGAGACCGGTACGAAGCTCGGCAGCTTCGGTCGCGCACTGGGCGTGGATACCCTGGGCGAAGATACCCCTTAAGCTCTGCCTAGAACGCCTTGACGAGGCAGAACGAAACTGCAGAATACAACGACGGAACGCGCTCGCTGGCATGGCGGGCGCGTTCCGTCGTTTTATCAGGTGTTAGGGGATTGAGCGCAACTAATCGGTGAGCAGGCGCTTGAGCTCCAGGGGAGTAGCCACCGGCAGAAGCTGAGCCTCAACCTGCGCGGATTCACCCTCAGCAGGGTTCTCCACAGCCAGGGCGATGAGCATCTTCTGCGCGTGCTCCGGGTTCTCCGCATCGGGCAGTGCCACGGGTACCCACTGCAGGCTAAAGCTTCGCTCGATAGCCTCGCCGTCCTGATTACCGCCCTGATCGCCGCCTCCCTGAGCCGTGGGCGCGCTAAAGGTCGCTTGGGCGGTCAAGCTGTCCTGAGTCAGTACACGCAGGGCGGTCGGCTCGGGAGTGTCGCTGCCCAGAAGGTCCCCCGGGACCTCCTCGTTCATGGCAAGTTCGAGCGCATCCAACAGATCATCGGTGAGCTGCACCCGAACCAGGGAGGGCACCACGCTCAGACCGTGGCCGGTCGCCTTGAGCACCGCCTCCTTAGCGGTCCACAGCGCCACCGAGAACAGGTGCAGTACGGGCGCGGGACGTTCCTGCGCCACCTGCTCATAGAATGCACGTTCTTCATTGGAGAGCGCTAGGCGCGCAAAACCGGAGAACAGGCGCGCATCCAGGGTCTCAACATCCACGCCGAGCACCGCCGAGGAATTACGACTAAACGCACCCACCACCAGCGGATTCACCTGCGACATATTGAAATTCACGCCCGCAATACGCGGCTTACCGTGCTTCTTACCGCTGGTGCACAAGGTGCAGGAACGATCCACCTCAATCTCAGAAGCGGCACTGGACGGCACATCCAGACGAGCCGCCGCCATGGCACGCATGAGTGCCTGAGTGCTCAGGTAGCTGACCGCCGCCGTGGAGGTCGGCAACTGCGCCGCATGCTGCTGCTCGGCAAGACCCAGGTAGCTCAACCAGCTAAAACGCAGGGAACCGTACATTGTGCGGGTGGGAAGAGCGAAAATCTGCACGCGCTCGCTCGGGCGGGCGGTAGGGCGCTCCGGGCGCTGTGCGCCGGGTGTTTCGGGGGCAGAATAGCTCATAGGTTTAGTGTACCCGCCCGGCATTACGGCAATGAGCGCGTCCGAGGCTACTTGAGGTTATCCACAGTGGCGACTGTGTGCTACGCACCCTCGCCGCCGGTGCGGTAAAGTCATCACAGACATCATTACGGACAGCCGCCCGCACGCTAGAGGGGTGGCAGCTTAGAAAGAAGGTACCGTGAACAGCACGCAAGAAATCATTGCCGCCGCAGACGGCTCGGCGCTGGGCAACCCCGGACCGGCGGGCTGGGCATGGTATATCGACGACGACCACTGGGCGAGCGGCGGCTGGGCGCACGGCACCAACAACATGGGTGAGCTCAAGGCGGTCTTGGACCTGTTCGAGGCGACCGCATCCCGCCCGGAGGCGAAGCTGCGCGTGTACTGCGATAGCCAGTACGTCATTAACTCGCTGACTAAGTGGATGCCCGGCTGGAAGAAGAAGGGCTGGAAGAAATCTGACGGCAAGCCCGTGCTCAACCGCGACCTGCTGGAGGCGCTGGATCAGGCGCTGACCGGCCGCGACTACGAGTTTATTTGGGTGAAGGGTCACGCGGGTCACGAGCTCAACGAGAAGGCGGATTCCCTAGCGAATGGTGCGGCGCGCGCTTACCAGGAGGACCGCGAACCCGCGCACGGCCCCGGTTTCGGTGCGGCTGCTGAACCCGCTACTGCGGCTGAGCCTGTGGAGGCTCCGGCTGTTGAAGTGCCGATTGTGAATGCTCCGGCTGCAGAACCTGCACTCTCGGACGTTGCCCTCTCTAAGCCGGTGCCTTCCGAGTCTTCCGCGGACGCCCACCTGCCCGTGCAGGAATTCACCGCAGCCGAGATTGAGAACGCCCAGCGTGGCGTGGAGAGCCTGCGCCTGTCCGGTCTGTTGCGCCCCGCCTCCGCGGTGAACGCCCCCGATCCGGAGGTGGTTCGCACCCGCAAGGAGCAGCTGGCGCTCGCGGCGGAGCGTGCCGCCGAGCGTGACGCAAAGGTGCTGGCTCGCCAGCAGGAGACCGCTCAGCAGGCATCCAACGCCGCGCAGGCGGAAGAAGAGGATGACCTGACCGGTCTGGAAGAGTTCGCCGGCATGGATCCGAACGATGTTGACCCGGCGGAACTGCTGGGTGAGACCGAAGGACATGCAGAAGAGCAGGCGGTAGATCCGGCCGCGGAGCCCGTTCAGGATGCTCCCGCTCAGCCTGCTCCTTCCCAGCCCGCTGAGCCCGCACCGTCTGCTCCTGCGGCACCTGCGGCACCCGCTCTGAACCCCGAGGAAGCCGCCGCCGCAGAACAACTACTCGAAAGCCGCGGCTCCGTCATGGAGGCGGCGCAGCTGGAGTCCATGCTGCACGAGCGTCTGGTGTGGGTGACCGCTACCGGCAAGTCGGTGTCCCGCTCCTCGGTGCTGCAGTACCGCGAACGCGCCTTCACTCAGCAGGGTGCCCCGCTCAAGCAGGGTGTGCAGGTACTGGATTCTTCCAGCGTGCTGGTCATGGCGGCGGTTGCGACCGCGCGTGGTCGCGTGAGCCGTTCGAGCATCTGGCATTACGACGCTGAGCGCGGCCTGTGGCGTCTGCGTTTCCGTCAGGAGACCCCTGCTTCCTAAAGCTCAGCTCCTAAGGCTCTGCTCCTAAGGAATGGGCTCTTGGGCCCAAAGATTTCTGTACATTAAAACCCCGCCGCATCCTCACTTTCGAGGATGTGGCGGGGGTTTCTCAATAGATGTTCGCCGCCTTCTGGCGAATCTAGCGGGCGGTGTGCTGTGCGTCCGGGACCTTTTAGCTGCCCGGTCTGCCGCCTGCCTGCGGGTGGGCCTTAGAATCTGTAGCCCGGACCCCTTAGCCGACGAACATGGAGGCGTTAGCCTGCTCGGTGTCTGCGTAGTTTACGCCTGCGCGGGTGAGTGCCTCGTTGATCTGGGTGATGGATGCTTCGACCTGGCGCTGGGTTGCATGCCACTGGTCCAGTACGCCCTGGAAGTTAGCGGATGCGGAGCCGGTCCAGGAGCTCTGCAAATCGTGCAGGGATGCGGTCATACCGTTGACGTCTGCGGTGATGGATGCGACGTAGGATCGTGCCTGTGCGCTCTTGGCTGCGATGACTTCGGAATCGACATTGAACTGTGCCATGGTTTTTCTCCTTTGAGATATGTGAGATAGGTGGGGCGGTTGCCCCGTGGTGGCGCTTGGGGTTTGGATCTCTGGAAGGGTTGAGTTCCTGACCGGAAGCTTGTTATCACTATATCTTTCAAAATGCATCAAATGAGCTGAAAAATGATTATTAAATAAATCTGTGGATAAACCCGCCAGATTCACTCCAGCATCTCGAAAAAATCGAAAACCCTCCCAAAAATGACGCCGCCATGACGCGCGCTCGGTTGCTCCCGCTGTTCTTTACTCGCGCCGCCGCGAGTCATAGTCCCGCCTCCGGCGCACAGCAAAACCCCCGAACCGTAGAACACTCAAGTTCCACAATCCGGGGGTTTATGCATCAGCGCTACTTCATCAGCTGATCATCCGAGACGGGCGGCGGATAGAACGGCAAAGAAATCACGAAGGTAGCACCGCCACCATCGGTCTCTTCAATGTGAATCCTGCCCTCGTGCTGCTCGATAATCGCAGCCACGATGGACAGACCCAGACCCGTACCGCCGGTCTCACGCGAACGTGAAGCATCGGTGCGGTAGAAACGCTCGAAGACGCGCTCGCGGTCCTCGCCGTGAATACCGGGGCCGTGGTCGCGCACCTCCAGTACAGATAGCAGGAAGCCGGAAACCTCTTCGCGCACGCCCACCGCAATCTCCAGGGGAGAACCGTTGGGGGTATAGCGCATGGCGTTAGTCAGCAGGTTTGCCACGACCTGACGCAGGCGTGATTCGTCGCCGAGCACGGTTGCGGAGGTCGGCGCCACCTCTTCGTTCAGACCCACCAGGGACACTGCACGGTCGGGTGCCGTAGCGTAGGCGTCGTTACTAGCGTCCACCGCCAGGTTGAACAGGTCGAAGGGCGCCAGCTTGGATTCGCGGCGCTCATCGATACGCGCCAGGGTCAGCAGGTCTTCCACAAGCTGACCCATACGCTTGGACTCCGATTCGATGCGGCTCATTGCGGTAGCGACAGCCTCATCGGTCGGTAGCGCGCCCTGACGGTACAGCTCCGAGTAGCCTCGAATACTGACCAGAGGGGTGCGCAGCTCATGCGAAGCGTCACCCACGAAGCGGCGCATTTTCGCCTCGCTCTTCTCGCGGGCTTTGAAGAGCATTTCAATCTGGGTGAGCATCGTGTTCAGCGAAACCGCAAGGTTACCGATCTCGTTGCTGGGGTTGTAGTCCTCAATACGCTGAGAGAGGTCACCGGCAGCGATCTTGGCGGCGGTCTGCTCCACGCGAGCCAGCGGCTCGAAGGTGCGGGTCACAATCACCCAGGTCATCGCAATGGCGGAGGCGAGAGTCGCCAAACCAAACGCGAAGGTCAGCACGCCCACGAGGGCAACCACCTGGTTCGTTTGTTTCAGCGGCATGGCAATGATGAGGGAGGCCGCCTCCGGCAAACCTGAAGAGTCGTTGGCTTCAATGGGTACGGCGAGCACGCGCCAATCGGAGGAGCTGCCCACCGAATTGACGGTGACCGCCTCTTCGTTTTGCTTGCGAACCTTCTCTTCGGTCCAGCCTTGCAGTGCCGGCTCGCTGAACTGTTCGCTGTCCTCGGACTTGAGCGAGTACAGTACGTTGCCGTCCTTGTCGAGCAGGTACAGGCGGTAGGTGCTCAGGGATTGTTCCTGATTGCCGGAGGGGCGCACGGTCGCCAGCTGCACGAGTGAGGGGGCGCTGTTCTTCATCTCTTCGTCCAGCTGGTGCACCATCTGGGCGCGCAGAGCGGAAATCGCCACCAGGCTCGTCACCGCGATGGAGAGGGCGATGAGCATGGAGGTGATGAGCACCAGCTGGGTGCGAAGGGAAAGAGACTGGGGGATCCGGTCGAGGGGTTTGAGCGCCACGTTAGCCTCGAGAACCGCGAATCATGTAGCCCACACCGCGCTTGGTGTGGATGAGCGGCTCGTGGTTTTCACGGTTGTTGTCAATCTTGCGGCGCAGGTACGAAATGTAGGACTCAACGATGGAGGAGTCGCCGTTGAAATCGTACTCCCACACGTGGTCGAGAATCTGCGCCTTGGACAGCACGCGGTTGGCGTTGAGCATCAGGTAGTGCAGCAGGTTGAACTCGGTGGGGGAGAGGTCAATCTCTTCGTCACCGAGGAACACTTCGTGGGTGTCCACGTTCAGGGTGAGGGCGTCAACGCGCAGTACGGCGTCGTCCTCTTCCTGGACGCTGCGGCTACGGCGCAGAATCGCGCGGATGCGGGCGATTACCTCGTCGAGGGAGAAGGGCTTGGTGACGTAGTCGTCACCACCGGCACCCAGACCGGTCACCTTGTCCTCGGTGGCGTCCTTTGCGGTCAGGAAGAGCACGGGGGTGGTGGTGCCGTTTTCGCGCAGGCGGCGGGTCACCTCGAAGCCGTCCATGCCGGGCATCATGACGTCCAGGACGATGAGGTCGGGATTTTCGGCGTGTGCCTTTTCGAGGGCTTCGCGGCCGTTGCCGGCGGTAACTACTTCAAAACCGGCGAAACGCAGGGAGGTGGCGAGCAATTCAAGAATGTTGAACTCGTCATCGACGACTAGGAGTTTTGCTTCAGCAGACATACTCTATCTTTCTCTCTGAATGGCAGGCTGTACTTGATAAGTGAATGATGTGTGTGAGCTTGCGGCTCAAATCTTTATGCCTTGTTGCGGCGCATGACCGACAGGACGAGTGCGGCCATGAGGGCGATAAAGGCGACGGGGAGGAGGACCAGCGGAATCTGGCTCATGAGGGCGGGCGGCGCTGCCCCAACCCACTTCATCACGAGCATGGCGACTCCGGTGAGCAGGCAAATCAGGGCGAGAAGCGCACCTGCCGCGCCGAGCCAGCGGATAGCTCCGGCGTAGGGAAGGGGCGCGGGCGCCTGGTCTGCGGTACTGCGCGTGTCCTGTACGGGTTCATTACTCATAAATTTAACCGTATCAGCTCACACACAGCTGTTCGTGGGCGAAGCCCCAGATTTAGCGGTTTGAGACCCAAATTCACAGCGTATGTGAAGCTTGGGGTGGGCGCCGCAATGTTTGCGCACGCGAGATGCTTTAATAGGGGTATGTCTGAACAGGTTATTGAACTGCTCCCCGAAACTACGCCCGCTACTGACGCACCCGCAGAGTCCGTTGTGCCTTCTGCCGCGCCTGAGAGCACCGACGAGGGTAGCGCTGTACCTGCTGAGACTCAGCCCTCCGTGAACGCTGAGGAATCTGCCTCCGAGGAATCTGCTGCCGAAGAAACCGCACAGAACGAAGACTCCACCCCCGACCCCTTCACCCCGCTGGATGAAGAGGTGGGCGCCCCCTCCCTGGGTGTTCCGCACAAGCTGCGCCGCACCTCCAAGGTGGATGAGATTCTTGCCGCCGCCAAGGATGTGGCGTTGCAGGGCGTTCAGGAAATCGCCCCGGCACACGCTATCGGCCTGGTGCACCACGTGCGCGCCGAGGAAGAGCGTCTGAGCACGCACCTTTTCGAGTGCACCCTGCCCGGTTACCGCGGCTGGTTCTGGTTCGCGACCCTCTCGCGTGCGCCTCGCTCCCGCGTGGCAACAATCTGCGAGGTGGGTCTGTTGCCCGGCGACGACGCGCTCATTGCGCCGGATTGGGTGCCGTGGGCTGACCGCGTTCGCCCGGAAGACCTGGAGGAGAACGCCGCGCAGGAGAACGCAGAGTCTGCTGAAACCGCTGAGGCAGAGGAATCTGCTGAGCCCGCAGAGAACAAAGCGGAAGAGAACGAATCTGCCGTGGAAGAAACCGCTGAGGCTGAGTCCGCAGAGTAAGCCTACCGTCTACTCCTCTTAATAAGGGGTGGGTTAGCAAAAGCGTATATATAAGGTGTCTTGAGTCGTCCAATGAGTTTTCATTGGGCGACTCAATGACTTAAGCCGTGGCAAAAGCCGCTGAAAAAGTACATAATAGATTATTGAATAAGTAACGACTTAGGCAGTGCTATCTAAGTACTGTTGCGGTGAAAGCTGGGAGAGATATATGACAGACCTCATCGATACCACAGAGATGTATTTGCGCACCATCCTCGAACTGGAGGAAGAGGGTATTGTCCCCATGCGTGCGCGCATCGCTGAACGACTCGAGCACTCCGGCCCGACCGTTTCCCAGACTGTGGCACGTATGGAGAAGCACGGCCTGCTCACCGTTGAGCCGGACCGCCACCTCGAACTGACCGAGGAAGGCCGCCACAAGGCGGTCGAGGTGATGCGTAAGCACCGCCTGGCTGAGCGTCTGCTCTCCGACATTATTGGTCTGGAACTTGAGTACGTGCACGAAGAAGCATGCCGCTGGGAACACGTCATGAGTGACAAGGTGGAGAAGCGCATCCTGGAGATGCTCAAGGACCCCAAGTTCTCCCCGTACGGCAACGCTATCCCCGGCCTGGAGGATCTGGGCCACAGTAGTGAGAAGAACGACGAGCGTACCGTGCCCATGTCCCTGGCGGCACGCGACTCCGGTCCCGAGGACCGTTTCACTATCTCTCGTTTCCCTGAGTCCATTCAGACTGACGTTGAGCTGCTGAAGCTGCTGGCTGACGCAGGTATTGTCTACGGCGCTTCGGTGTCCGTGGTTGCCGGCCAGAACGATGACGTGATTGTTCACGCTGATGGCGAAGAGGACACCCTCTCCCTGGATATGGACGTGGCAAACGCAATCGTGGTCAAGCGCGGCGGCAACCTCTAAGCTCTAATTCTGAGAGTCTGCTAACCCAGTTCATGCTAAACGGTGGTATCGCCTTCCTTTGTGGAGGCGGTGCCACCGTTTTTGTGCACGTGTTAGGGCTGCTCGGTCTTGCGGGGGAGGCTTGCGGGGGAGGCTTCGGGAGGCTGAGATGCCTAGTGGGTGGGGTATTTCAGAGTTTGGTCATGCGCGCGGGCGCATATACTCCTCTCTCAGGGTTTTAGCAACTGCGCTTGAGTGCATTTTTCGGGTTTTTCGCTTAAATCTGAGGTTGAAACTGAGGGAAACGCCGATGTTTGAGCAATCTCTGAGAATGGACACTTAAGAGATAAGGGTCATTTTTAAGAGTTTTGAACCCTGTCCTTAAGGGGTGCTGGTGCATTAAAAGCGAATGTGCGTCCTTGTGAAACACCTAGTCAAGAGCCTTAAACGGTACCTGTTGGTTCCATTGAGAGGGGGTCAAACGCCTGGAGTGCCAAGTTTTTCCCCCAGGGTGAAAGTCCAAAATTTAAGCCCGAATGAAGTGACAACTGGGAGTTTTCTGTGTATTCTCGATTTGTGCCCAAATCCTCATCGTAAGAGGGCACCGTCGAAGCGGTTCCGCTGAGTTCTGCCAACGCTTCGATGAACGTCTACCCAATATGGCAGAAGCGGGGGACCCAATCCCCAAGCTGGGATACGGCATCTCAATCGAGAAGCCTCGGGGCTAAGTCACTTCGGTGGCCGAGCGAATCCATGCTCGAGCCCGACAGCTCACCTCGTCAGGCAATGGAGGAATTACCAATGGCTAAGAAGATCGTACGTACCGCAGGTGCAACCCTCGCAGCAGGCGCAATCCTGCTCGGCTCGACCGTTCCCGCGAACGCATTTGCACAGATTCCCGCTGCTGCTGATCTGTCCTACGACTACACCAACTACGAGTTCGACTACACCAGCTACAACACCCCCGCAACCACCTACGTTGCACCCCAGGCTCAGGCACAGCAGACCTACGTTGCTCCCGCAGCAGCTCCTGCACCCGCAGCTGAGACCGCCTACGTAGCACCCCAGGCTGAGACCCAGCAGGCTTACGTTGCACCCGTTGCAACCGAGGCTCCCGCTGCACCCGCAGCTTCCTCCGCTTCCACCGGTAACGCTTCCCGCGACGCAATCGTTGCAACCGCAATGAGCGGCCTGGGCGGCTCCTACGTTTGGGGCGGCAAGACCTTCGGTGCATGGGACTGCTCCGGCTTCACCTCTTGGGTTTTCGCTCAGCACGGCATCAAGCTGACCGCTTTCACCTACGCAATGAAGAACGAGCTGCGCCCGACCGCTAACCCCCAGCCCGGCGACATCGTCTTCCAGAACGGCTACAGCCACGTTGGTATCTACCTGGGCGACGGCAAGATGATCTCCGCTCTGAACCCCACCAACGGTACCCTGGTGCACCCCACCTCCTGGATGTCCGTTGACGGCTACTACACCGCTCTCTAAGCCTTAGCGCATAAGAGCTGGGTCTAGTCCAACATACTTCTCAAAAGGCGCCTACCCCGCACGGGGTGGGCGCCTTTTGCGTACCCGAAAGATTCCGTGAAAATACCGCCGAGAACGCACCTTAGTATGGGCGCATTCTCGGCGGTATGTGTTTTAGGTGTATGCGGCTAGGACGCGAGAGCCTGCAGAAGCCCCTGCGGGTCCTGCGACCACTCGCTGAGCTCTGCCTGCAGATTAGTCTGCGCGGGCTCCTCCCAGAGCTGCAGAGCCTGTTCGGAGAGGAAGATGCGCTTGCGCCCCAGAATCGAACGCAGGAAGGTCGTACGACCGGCACGGAATGCCTCATCGTCAAAATGGGAGTACTCGCTACGCACCCCGCGCAGGTAGCGGCGGTAGCGTGCCGAATCAGCCGCCAGGATAGCCATATCGGCATCGAGGAAAAACTGAATATCCGCTGGCTCATAGCCCGCCGGTAGATCGGCAGACTCGGGCAGCTTGTGGGTTGCCGTGGCACGCACCAGAAGGCTCACCATCTGCAGCTCGTCACCACTGAGCAGGCCCGCGGTAACCAGCGGCTCCAGGGAGATGTTCGCCAGCTGCTCGCTACGGCGCTCATCCTCACCCGGCGCGCCCTCGTACACCGCGTCGTGGAACCACGCCGCCAGAACCAACGCCAGGGGAGTAGAACCCTGCGTGCGGTATGCGTAGAGGCGGTCCAGATCAGTGAGCATCTGCGAAAGGTGCCCGCTGTGGTGGTAGGCGCGGTGCGGCTGCTCCCACGCCTGCAACAGGCTCTCACCCAGCTCCGCGACCTGTTGCTGGAATGTAGCGGGAGCCTTCTCGAGGCGGGGTGCAAACGCCGCCTCCCAGGCGCGAAGCAGGCGCGGGCGAATCTTCTCGGGGCGTTCCTTTAGGGGAATCCGCAGACCGCTGGCAATGAGCGTGCGAGTCAGTTCTGCACCGCTGAGTTCCTTCGCACCCGCCTGCACCAGCTCATCGTAGAGGTGCGCCGGAACATCGTAGTGGTCGCGGTCGAAGGCGCGTTCACTGATGCCCGCTGCTGCGGCGAACTCGTGCAGTTCCGCCAGGGATGCATCGGAGATGAGGTGCGAGAAGACGGTGCCGTGCGCGGGCCAGGTGGGCGGGTCAATGTAGATGCTCATTCGTACATTGTAGGAGCGGTTCTGCCGCCGGGTGCGGGTGTCCTCAAGCGGTGAACACAGGGCGGTGAACACGGGCTGTGCGGACCCTTGGTGCGGGGTGCTTTATACTGGATAGGTACGCCCTCGTAGCTCAGGGGATAGAGCACTTCTCTCCTAAAGAAGGTGTCGGACGTTCGAATCGTCTCGGGGGCACACAGAACCGGTATTCACGCCGGTACGAGAAAACCGCCCGTCGCTTGCATTAGCAGGCGCGGGCGGTTTCTCTGTTTCTGCACGTAACGAGCACTCAAGAAAACACGTTGTTATAGCTGAGACAGGTCAATCTTGCCCATCAGCAGGATTTTCTCGCGAGCGGCCTTATCCGCCATCAGCTCAGCAATATTGTGCGGGACAACCTGCCAAGAAATACCCCAGCGATCTACACACCAGCCGCAACGCTCCGCCTCAGGTATAGCCGAGAGCTGCTCCCAATAGTAATCAATCTCCTCCTGAGTACGGCACGAAAGAACTACCGAAACCCCCGGCGTGAATGTGAAATCGTGGAAAGTGCCGGAATCAGCAGCCGCCATCCAGGTGCCGTGCAGGTTGAAGTCGGTAAACATGACCGCATCTGCCTCAAAGGGGCTACCTTCCGGATAGTGGTACAGGGTACCGCGGCGGGCATCATCAAACATGGAAATCCAGCCGTTGGTGGCTTCCTCTGCATTGCCGTGATTCGTGCCGCCAAACATGAATGAGGGAATGACGAAGGGTCGAGGGTCACCCTCGGGGTTGGTGAGCATCAGCTGCCAGGTCATACCGAAACGATCGCGAACCCAGGCGTAGCGAGGAGAGAACGGGTACTCGCCTAACTCCATGAGTACACCGCCGCCGCTTAGCTTTTCGTAGAGCTCATCAAGGTAGGCGCGCGCCTGATCCTCACCGCCGAACAGGAGTGGGTCAAAGTTTAGGATGCAACTGATGTACTGGTTCGGGACGTACCGGTCATCACCATTAATGAGTGAGAGCTGGAAGCCATGGATGCTTAGAGCCGTCGTAAGTCCGGGCACCTGTTCAACGATAGAAGCATCGCGAAAAACCCTGGTATAGAACTGTGCGGCTTCATCGGCTGAGCCATTGCACCATAGGGCTATTGAGAGGCTCGGAGGTAAGGTCTGGGTCATGCGGTCATCCTAGCATGACTATTCTGTGCCACCGGTGTGCCGTTGCCGATTTAGGTTGTGAGGCTGATTGACCGAACGGGTGGGAGCCGCGGAGTAAATGCGGTAGCATGGAATATCGAACGTGTATTCTAGGCAGCGAGGTAGATGATGAGCGACAAGCCCGAACAGCAGAAGCAGCCCTTCACCGAACAGGACGGCCTGTTCGCCGCCGAACTCGTCACCCCCGCAGCACCGGTAGCGGATGATGAGCCGCCCTTCGACCCCTACTACGACGTACCCCCTGCCGAGGACGACTACTACGCCCCTCCCATGGACGCCGCAGTGATGGATGCCCCGGTGATGGAAGCGCCCGCACAGGACGTACCCGCCGCCCTGCCCACCGGCATGCCCGCCTACGGTACCCCTGCTACCAGCGCGCCCGTTCCTGAACCCGGCGCACCCGCAGCCTTCACCGCCGCAGACCCGCTCGGCGACTTCATGCCACCCGCCTACCGCGTCGGCGGCTACGGTGAGGACTTCGACCCCGCTGACCCCTACGGCGAACGCGCCCACAGCCTCAACGCCGTGGACCCCGCCTCCCTCACCGCCGGGCTCAACGAACGCCAGGAAGAAGCCGTGCTGCACTCCGGCTCGCCCCTGCTCATCGTCGCGGGCGCCGGCTCCGGCAAGACCCGCGTGCTCACCCACCGCATCGCCTACCTGCTCGCAACCCACCGCGCGACCCCCGGCCAGATTCTCGCCATCACCTTCACCAATAAGGCTGCCGCCGAAATGCGTGAACGTATTGAGGCGCTGGTTGGCCCGCGCGCCAAGCACATGTGGATTTCGACCTTCCACAGCTTCTGCGTGCGCGTGCTGCGCCGTGAGGCCGCCGCCCTGGGTTTGAAGTCCACCTTCACCATCTACGATTCGACCGACTCGCAGCGCCTGCTGAGCCTCATCATTAAAGAGCTCAACCTGGACACCAAGAAGTTCACCGCCAAGGCCGTGGGCAACCGCATCTCCGCGCTGAAGAACGAGCTGGTCAGCGCCGAAGCGTACGCATCCCGCGTGGCGAGCGATAACCCGTACGAGAAGACCATCTCGCAGATCTACACCGTCTACACGCAGCGTCTGCGTGCCGCCAACTCCCTCGACTTTGACGATCTGATTGGCCGCACCGTCTTCTTGCTCAAGAAGTTCCCCGAAATCGCGAACTACTACCGCCGCAAGTTCCGCCACATCCTCGTGGACGAGTACCAGGACACCAACCACGCCCAGTACCAGCTGGTGCGTGAACTGGTCGGCGCCCACACGAAGGCACCGGCTGACCGCGGCCCCTACCCGGATGCCGTGCCCCCTGCCGAGCTGACCGTGGTGGGTGACTCCGACCAGTCCATCTACGCCTTCCGTGGCGCGGATATTCGCAATATTACGGACTTCGAGAAGGACTACCCGAACGCCCACACGATTCTGCTGGAGCAGAACTACCGTTCCACGCAGAACATCCTCTCTGCGGCGAATGCGGTCATTGAACGCAACCCCGACCGTCGCCCCAAGAAGCTGTGGACCGCCTCCGGCGCGGGCGCGAAAATCATCGGTTACGTCGCCGAGTCCGAGCACGCCGAGGCACGCTACATCACCCGCGAAATTGACCGCCTTGCCGATGAGCACGGCGTGCAGCCCGGTGACGTCGCAATCTTCTACCGCACCAACGCGCAGTCCCGAACCCTCGAGGACATGCTCATGCGTGCCGGCCTGCCCTACCGCGTGGTCGGCGGTACCCGCTTCTACGAGCGTAAGGAAATCAAGGACGCCCTGGCGTACCTGCGCGCCCTGAGCAACCCCGATGACGACGTGAACGTGCGCCGCATCCTCAACGAACCCAAACGCGGTATCGGTGCCAAATCTGAGTCCGTGGTGGCGGAGTACGCGAGTGCGAACCGCATCTCCTTCTACGCCGCCGCACGCCAGGCAGCCGACATCCCCGGCCTGGGTGCCGCCGCGGTCAAGAAGTACGCCGAGTTCGTGCGCCTCATGGACGACCTCGCGCAGATTGCCCGCACCGAACCCGCCGCAACCTGCCTGGAAGCGGTCCTGGAGCAGACCGGATACCTGGCGGCTCTGCGCGCATCCAAGGACATTCAGGACGAATCGCGCGTGGAGAACCTCTCCGAGCTACTTGACGCCATGGTCGAGTTCGAGACCGAGAACCCCGGCGCCGACCTGGAGCAGTTCCTCGAACACGTGGCCCTGGTCGCCGACGCCGACTCAATCCCGAACCGCCCCGCCAGTGCGGAGGGCGAGAACGCCTCCGCCGCACAGATTGCCGCCGAAGCCGCCGAGGCGAAGGCGCAGGGCATGGTCACCCTCATGACCCTGCACACCGCTAAGGGCCTGGAGTTCCCCGTGGTGTTCCTGACCGGCATGGAGCACGGCCTGTTCCCGCATCAGCGTGCCCTGACCGATGAGAAGGAAATGAGCGAGGAACGCCGCCTGGCGTACGTGGGTCTGACCCGCGCCATGGAGCGCCTGTACCTGACCCGCTCGGAAACCCGCACCATGTGGGGTAAGAGCCAGTTCAACCCGCCCTCGCCCTTCCTGGAGGAAATCCCGGAGGAGCTGATTGACTGGAAGCGCACCGCCGGTTTCTCGGGCTTTGGCGCCTCCTGTATGGGTGCGTATGGCGCTCGCGGCAGCTCCTACGGCAACTCGTACGGTGGCGGCTACTCGGGCGGTTCCCGGTCCGGCTATGGTTCCGGCGGCTACTCGGGTGGTTACAGCTCGGGCGGTTACAGTTCCGGTGGCTCGCGCGGCTCATACGATCCCTACGAGTCCCGCCCCGCACGCCGTTCTGAGCCGTCCACCGCGGATATTAACGGCTCGGCAAGCTACGGGCTGGCGGCGGCCACCTCGAAGGTGACGAACCGTTCTCGCGTTCACCAGAGCAAGGAAATCCCGACTCTGGCGGTTGGCGATACCGTGCGCCACACCAAGTTTGGTGAGGGTCGCGTGCTCGCCGTTGAGGGTAGCGGCGATAAGACCGTGGCGAAGGTCCGTTTCGGTTCGGAAGAGAAGCGCCTGCTGCTGCGTTACGCGCCGCTGGAGAAGGTGAGCTAACGCGTCGGGCGTAAGAACCTGACAATGCCGTTGGAGGGGCGGGTACCTGAGGTTCCCGCCCCTCTTTTGTGCGCCGTACCGGGCGTGTTGTCCGCCTGCTGAGAAGGTGGCCGGGGCTTTGCAGAGCACGGCGGTAAACGCCGCATTTTCGCCGGTATTTCGCGGCGGATGGGGGAGCGCGAGTTTGGGTTAGTTACCCGGTGCACAGCCTTTGGGTAGAATGTACCCAAAATATTTGTGAGCTGAGTCGCTAAAATCTCAGATTTAGGGTTCCGTGAGTGCGAGCTCACGCCGAATCCGATAGAGTAGAGACGAGAGAAATTCCCCGCGTCAATGATGCGTGTGCGCCGGGTGCGAGAGACCCCTATCGCACCGTACTGACCACACGGGGGAACCTCCTCTAATGAGACCAGGCCGAGTGCACCAGTACTCGGCACCACTTCGAAGAAGAAGGACACCTGTGGACCTTTTCGAATACCAGGCGCGCGAGCTCTTCGCAAAGCACGGTGTACCCGTGCTCAAGGGCATTGTTGCGACCACCCCTGAAGAAGCAAAGGCAGCAGCTGAGGAAATTGGCGGCCTGACCGTCATTAAGGCTCAGGTTAAGACCGGCGGCCGCGGTAAGGCTGGCGGCGTTAAGCTCGCAAAGTCCCCCGAAGAAGCTTACGAGCACGCTAAGGCAATTCTCGGCATGGACATCAAGGGCCACACCGTTCACCGCGTGCTGGTCGCTGACGGCGCAGACATCGCCGAAGAATACTACTTCTCCCTCCTGCTGGACCGTGCAAACCGCTCCTACCTGGCAATGTGCTCGGTAGAAGGCGGTATGGAAATTGAGCAGCTCGCTGCTGAGCGCCCCGAGGCACTGGCAAAGATCGAGGTTGACCCGCTGGTTGGCCTGGACCAGGCTAAGGCTGAGGAAATTGCTAAGGCAGCAGGTTTCTCCGCAGAACTGCAGGAGAAGGTTGTTCCCGTTCTCGTTAAGCTGGGCGAAGTCTACACCAAGGAAGACGCAACCCTGGTTGAGGTTAACCCCCTCGTTCTGACCCCCGAGGGCACCATCCTCGCCCTGGACGGCAAGGTCTCCCTGGACGACAACGCAGAATTCCGCCAGCCCGAGCACGAGGCTCTCGTGGACAAGTCCGCTGAGAACCCGCTGGAAGCTAAGGCAAAGCAGTTCGACCTGAACTACGTGAAGCTGGACGGCGAGGTCGGCATCGTTGGTAACGGTGCAGGTCTGGTTATGTCCACCCTGGACGTCGTTGCATACGCTGGTGAGAACCACGGCAACGTCAAGCCCGCAAACTTCCTTGATATTGGTGGCGGCGCGTCCGCTGAGGTTATGGCTGCTGGTCTGGAAATCATTCTGGGCGACGAGCAGGTCAAGAGCGTTTTCGTGAACGTCTTCGGCGGCATCACCGCATGTGACGCAGTGGCAGACGGCATTGTGAAGGCTCTGGAGATTCTGGGCGACGCAGCAACCAAGCCCCTGGTTGTGCGCCTGGACGGCAACAACGTTGCTGAGGGTCGCCGCATCCTCTCCGAGGCGAACCACCCGCTGGTTGTTCTGGCTGAGACCATGGACTCCGGCGCCGACAAGGCAGCAGAGCTCGCTCACAAGGCGTAATCGCCAGCAAAGGATTTCAAGGAAGTAATATGTCTATCTTTGTGAACAAGGACTCCAAGGTCATCGTTCAGGGCATCACCGGTGGCGAGGGTACCAAGCACACCGCACGCATGCTCGCAGCAGGCACCAACATTGTGGGCGGCGTGAACGCTCGCAAGGCTGGTACCACCGTCACCCACAAGGCGAAGGACGGCTCCGACATCGAGCTGGACGTCTTCGGTTCCGTAGCTGAGGCTATGGAGAAGACCGGCGCGAACGTCTCCATCGTCTTCGTTCCCCCGGCCTTCACCAAGGCAGCAGTTCTCGAGGCTATCGAGGCTAAGATCGGCCTCGTCGTCGTCATCACCGAGGGCGTTCCGGTTCAGGACTCCGCAGAGTTCTGGGCAGCTGCTAAGGCATCCGTGGACGAGAACGGCAAGCAGATCACCCGTATCATTGGCCCCAACTGCCCCGGCATCATCTCCCCCGAGGAGTGCCTGGTTGGTATTATCCCGGCGAACATCACCGGCAAGGGCAAGATTGGTCTGGTTTCCAAGTCCGGTACCCTGACCTACCAGCTGATGTACGAACTGTCCGACATTGGTTTCACCACCGCTATCGGTATTGGTGGCGACCCCATCATCGGCACCACCCACATCGACGCTCTGGAAGCTTTCGAAGCTGACCCCGAGACCGAAGCAATCGTCATGATTGGTGAGATCGGTGGTGACGCTGAGGAGCGTGCTGCAGAGTACATCAAGGCAAACGTGACCAAGCCCGTCGTTGGTTACATTGCAGGCTTCACCGCTCCTGAGGGTAAGACCATGGGCCACGCAGGCGCTATTGTCTCCGGTTCCTCCGGTACCGCTCAGGCGAAGAAGGAAGCTCTGGAAGCAGCAGGCGTGAAGGTCGGTAAGACCCCCTCCGAGGCTGCAAACCTGATGCGCGAAATCTTCGCAGCGAAGTAAACAGCATAGTATTGCGGCAGATGCCGGTAGTCCATGAGGCTACCGGCATCTGTGCTTTAACCGGGAACTCAACAGAGACAGTGCCGAAGAACGCCCAGAGGTGCTGGAGGGGAATGCACCGGGGAAAAGAGGAAGGTTGAGCCGCTCCAGCTGCCGAATAGTGCTGGGATTTGAGGATGCTTTTGAGATGTTTGAAACCGGGCGGTAGAACTTACGGAGGAAAGTAAGATTGTGCACATCCGCCCTCATAAGGTGCAGATATAACCTCAACCTTTGTATACTGGAGTGCATTGAGCCTAGTCAGAACCATTCTGAGCGGCTCTAAGAAACACCAAACACTCACAGGAGATCACTACACTCATGACTCAGCCCATCTCTCGCCGCACCATCGCAAAGGCAGGCGTCTGGTCCGCACCCGTCGTCGCAGCCTCCGCAGCAGTACCTGCCTACGCCGCATCCAAGGAAACCCCCGGCGTGCAGTACGGCGTGTACGTCAGCGTGCAGAACAACGGCGGCTACGTCGGCTACGCATCCTCCAACAACACCGGCACCATCAACCCGGCAAGCCCCGAGGCACACTTCACTGCCTCCGGCACCCCCGACTCCGACATCAACTGGGACGACGCAACCTCCAAGCCCAAGAGCGCAACCTACGTCAACGGCGAAGGTAAGTTCACCCCCGTCACCAACTCCCAGACCGGCGCAAACGGCGCATACATGTCCTCCAGCGGCTTCTGGTGGTCCGTACCGACCAAGGACACCGCAACCGGCACCGGCTACATCCCCGGCAGCAGCGTCACCCTCGCAGCTGGCGCAACCTTCGTAACCGAGGTTGAGTACACCGTCGCCGCCAGCGCACAGTCGCTCCTTAAGCTCGGTAAGATCAACGGTCAGGCATGGGCCCCCTCCGGTCGCAAGCTGACCGGTAAGACCACCGAACTGGTAGCCTCCGCAGGCCAGGCAAAGTACCTGTCCGTCGCGCAGACCGCCGGCACCTGGACCGCAGAAGTACCGACCGTCACCAAAAACTCTGACGGCACCTACACCTTCAAGGGTCGTATCGTCTACACCACCAGCAAGGCGTACACCATGAAGCAGTCCGGCACCAAGTACTACAGCCAGACCAACTTCATGCCGGCGCAGCTGCGCTTCCCGGCAAACGACGGCTGGGTTTCGTACAAGCAGACCTCCAGCGTGCAGGTCGCAAACCTGACCTACTCCGGCAACGGCGCGAGCGGTTCGGAGAGCGTTTCCGGTCAGGCCACCACCGCGGAGATTCACCCGTAATAGATCAACCCCTCATGCAGGGTAAGAACATATAGAAAACCCCCGGCGGATACACTGAATGTATCCACCGGGGGATTTCTGCATCCGAATAGTTCTCAAACGCTTGAAAACAAATTCCAGAGCGGCTATATACACTTGTCGAGAGCTTATTGGGGGTGTTGTAACTAGCCGACCGTCGTGCCGAACGCCAGACCCAGCAGGTAGGTCACGAACGCAGCGCCAAAGCCAATTAGAATCTGACGAACACCGCGCTTGAGCGGGGAAGCACCCGAAAGCAGGCCCACCACGCCGCCGGTGAAGCCCAGCGCCGCACCCACAAACAGCAGGGACAACACCATCGCGAACACACCCGACAAGCCAAAGATATACGGCAGAATCGGAACCAACGCACCCGAAGCGAAGAACGCGAACGACGCTGCGGCGGCACCAATATCGGTACCCAAAGCCACATTCTCCTCACGATCCTCTTCCTCGCGGTGAGACAGCGACGGATCGCAGTCACAATCCAGGTAGCCGAAACGCTCCATCGCACGGTGATGCGCCGCGTCCGGCTCCATGCCGCGGGCACGGTAAATGAGCTCCAGCTCGTTCGAATCCAAATCCAAATCGTGCGCAACACGCAGGGTCACCTGGGTCGGCTGGGAGGCATCCAGCAGCTCACGCTGAGAACGCACCGACACGAACTCACCCGCCGCCATCGACAGCGCACCCGCCAGCAGACCCGCAATACCCGAGAGCAGAACCATCGAGCTGGATGCACCCGATGCGGTAATACCCATAGTCAACGCCAGGTTCGACACCAAACCGTCGTTAGCGCCAAAGACCGCCGCACGGAAATTACCCGAAAGCTTCTCCCTGCCACTGGTCGCCAGGGCACGAATAATCTCCTCGTGAATCGCCTCGTCAGCCGCCATTTCCTCGGTAGCGTCCGGATCCTCAGCGTAAGGGGAACGGGACTCGGCGCGCTGAGCCATCGCCAGAATAAACACCGAACCGAAGTTCTTCGCCAAGAACTGCAGTAGCTGCGATTGCAGGGACGGGCGCACGTGTACATCCGCGTGCTCGCCGAGCATGTCACGCCAATGCTGCTGGTGACGCTTCTCCGCCTCAGCAACCTGCAGCAAAATCTCACGGTCGGTACCCTCGGCACGGCGAGCCAGGTAGCGGTAGATGCGCGCCTCCGACTCCTCATCGGCAAGGTAGCGGCGCCAACGCTTAATCTGCGTGGGGGAGGGGGAGGTAACGGCGCTATGGCGGGTGGCCTGCGGAGCCTCGGTAGCGGTGTTTTCCGGCTGAAGTTTCTCAGTTTCTTCGCCGTGCTCGTGCTGGGCGTGCGTGCTCATAGTTCCCTTTCCACGGGTGCCGTGCGTGCAGGGCTGGATCCCTGCGCCTGATGATGCGTTCATGTCTGTGTGCTCTGTCATGAACAGTGAACCACTCTAGAACACTCTGAACAGAAAATCTAGGACGGCCTAACCCGATAATAATGTTCGCCTCAACGTACTCTAGAGTACCCCGCGGGCGAGGCGAAACGTCGGGAAAAAGCACCGAAACAGCACAGAAACCGGGCGGGTGCACCCTCCATAAAGGAGAGCGCATCCGCCCGGTTTCGTGATTCTAAAAATTCGTGTCTTTAGAACGATGGCTTAGATGTTGCCTTCGCCGTTTTCCAGGAACGCGCGGATGAACCACTGGAACTTCTCCAGCTCAGCGGTCTGACCAATCAGCAGGTCCTCAGTGACGGGGTCGGACTCACCGGCAAAAGCAATAGCCTTGCGGTGATCCTTGATCACACGGGTGTACACGTCGTTCAGAGCGTGCAGGTGGTCAGCAACGCGTGCGCGGCCGACGGGGTAGTCCTCGACGGTGCGCTGTGCGACCAGTGCGCCAGCCAGGCCATTGGGGGTTGCGCCCAGGGTTGCCATACGCTCTGCGATGGCGTCGACGAACTCGCGGACGGTGTCGACCTGGGGGTCAATCATTTCGTGAACGGCGATGAAGCCGGGGCCGGTCACGTTCCAGTGAGCGTGCTTCAGCAGCAGGTGCAGGTCGTTCAGGTCGTGCAGACGTGCCTGGAGAACCTCGGAAATGCCCTTGCCTTCTTCGAGGGTCAGGCCGGGTGCGGTGTAGTTTGCGAATGCCATGATGGTCTCCTTCATGATGCTGTGATGCTTGTGGTTCGGTGGGATTTGTCGCCCCGCCGAATCGTTATTATGAGTAAATCATTTTAAGGAACCATTGTCAAGGTTATTTTGAGTAATTCGTAATAAATTGTCATCTATGTGTCGCGCCGCACTTAAAAGCCCCTGTTCAAAAGGCGCTGCTTAAACGTGTCAGCCCCAAATGCCCGCGTGGCTCACCGCCCAAGCACGCACAAAGGGTGGGACACGCGGTATCTCATATCGCGCATCCCACCCTTTATGGTGAAGCGTATTCAGTTTTCTACAGAGCTTCCGGCCTTTCTGTAGGGCTTCCCGCGTGCGAATCGGGCGGTTACGCCAGCGCGCGAACCGCCTCCAGAGTCAGCTCCTCATGCTTGAGGCGCGCGGTGCCCAGCTCCGCCGGAACCTCCAGCTCGCCCGGCACAACAATGACACGCATACCCGCCGCGGTCGCACTGCGCACGCCCGACGGGGAGTCCTCAAGAGCCACGCACTGAGTCGGATCAACACCAAGACGCTCCGCCGCCAAAAGATAGGGCTGCGGGTCCGGCTTGGGGTTGGTGGTCTCATCGTTGCCAATAACCACCGAGAACGTGCCCTCGGGTGCCGCGTTTGCGGTGCGGCGAGCCACGGAGGTGGTTGCGTTTGTGACGATGGCGGCCGGAATCTGTGCATCGTGAACCTCCGAGAGGAAACGCTCAATGCCAGGAAGGAACTCGACCGGCTGCTGCGCCAGGGCCTCGCGCACCTTCGCCACCAGTCGATCGTTAATCTCCTCGTCCGGCAGGTTCACGCCGCGCTCGCGCAGACGATCCAGGGTGAACTGCATCGACAGGCCCAGGCAATCGAGGGTGTCCTGCTCGGTCCAGGTGCCGCCAAATTCTGCGGTGAGAGCAACCTTTGCGGCAGCCCATACGGGTTCAGTATCGACGAGGGTTCCGTCGTGGTCGAAGAGAATGGCGGCGGGGAAGGTGTTCGTAGTCGTCATGTCATTAAGCCTACCGGTTTATTTCTGGGGCGAGTGTAGGGCAACGTCCCCAATCGTCACCAAAAAATCTGTGCCCGCATTCTGAGGGTTCTTGGCGATAGTGAGCAGTGCATCGGCAACGTCTTCACGGGCAATCGTGGGGATGCCCGGAGTTCGCTCGACGCTCGCCATGTCAAATACCTTCACCCCGCCCTTACCGGGCTTATCGGTCAGCCTGCCCGGATGAGCACGCGAAATATATGGCTGATATTCGGCAACCAGGGCGTCCGCCTTAACCTTGTCGGTGAAAATGCCGCGCATGATGACCTTGCACACCAGGCGCATGGGGAGGGACGCGGTCCGTACCGTATTGCCGACACCGTAGGCACTCATCAGAACGCAATGCTTTACGCCTGCGCCCGTGACCGCCTCCATGATGAGGGGCAGACGCTCCTGCATGAACGTGGAGGAGAGAAACTCTCGCACCGTGGCTTTCTGCCCCAGGACGCTCACCATGACGTCCTGCCCGGAGGATGCTGCGGCGAGCTGTTCGGCATCGTTCAGGGTCCCCGGAATGATAGTGAGATTTTGGTGCGCCCCCAAAAGCGCTTGTGCCCTATCGGGGTTGCGCACGTAGGCGGTGACGGTGTGCCCCTCCTCTAGGGCTTTGCGGGTGAAGAGGTAGCCGGTGCGGCCGGTTGCACCTAGAACCAGTATTTTCATGTGGGTCCCCATTCGTGACTGTGATTGTTGTGGGAGCCCGCAAGCACCCAGCCTCGCAAGTACCCAGTCCGGTCAGTATAACAATGCGGTTTTGACTGGGGCTTTTGTCCGGGGCTTTTGTTTGGGGGTCAGGGGTGTGAGGTGGGGTGAGGTGGGGTGAAAAATATGAAAATTTTTTTGCAGGAGGCTTGCGAAACATAATTGAGTGGAGTAGACTCAAGTTATGTAATGCAGGGGCGCATAGGATAAGCCCCTCGAAATGCGAAAGGAACATCATGGACAACAAGTTCACGACCAAGAGTCAAGAAGTTATCTCGGCGGCAAATACTAATGCTCAAACCGCCGGTAACCCCACTATTGAAACCGCGCACATCCTCAAGGCCCTCATGGACCAGCGCGAAGGCGTCGCCGTAGCAGTCCTCAAGGCTGCAGGCCTGGATGTGGACGCTATCTCCGAGGCGGCATCCGCTGAAATCAAGAAGCTGCCGAAGGCATCCGGTGCCTCCGTGCAGAATGCTTCCCTTAGCCGTGCAGCGCTCTCTGCTCTGCAGGCGGCACAGACCCGTGCCCAGGGCTTCGGAGATACCTACGTTTCTACCGAAATGATTCTGCTCGGCATTGCCAGCGGAACCGATAGCACCGCTGAAGCAATGCACAAGCTCGGCGCTACCGCAGAGCTCATCGCACAGACCATCCCCAACGTCCGAGGAGACCGCACCGTGGACACCCCCGACCCCGAAGGCACCTTCCAGGCGCTCGAAAAGTACGGCACCGACCTGACCGCCATTGCCCGCGCGGGCAAGCTCGACCCGGTCATCGGCCGTGACTCTGAGATTCGCCGCGTCGTGCAGGTGCTTTCCCGCCGAACCAAGAACAACCCCGTCCTGATTGGTGAGCCCGGCGTCGGTAAGACCGCCGTCGTGGAAGGCCTGGCACAGCGCATGGTTTCTGGCGACGTGCCCGAATCCCTGCGCGGCAAGACCCTCATCAGCCTGGACCTGGGCTCCATGGTCGCAGGCGCAAAGTACCGCGGTGAGTTCGAGGAGCGCCTGAAGGCAGTCCTCGAGGAAATCAAGAAGTCCGAAGGTCAGATCGTGACCTTCATCGATGAGATTCACACCGTCGTCGGTGCCGGCGCATCCGAAGGCTCCATGGACGCAGGCAACATGCTCAAGCCCATGCTTGCCCGTGGTGAGCTGCGCCTGATCGGTGCAACCACCCTGGACGAGTACCGCGAGAACATCGAGAAGGACCCCGCACTGGAGCGCCGCTTCCAGCAGGTGTACGTGGGCGAGCCCAGCGTAGATGACACCATCGGTATTCTGCGTGGCTTGAAGGAACGCTACGAGGCACACCACAAGGTGCAGATCGCTGACTCCGCGCTGGTTGCCGCAGCAACCCTGTCCAACCGTTACATTCCCTCCCGTCAGCTGCCTGACAAGGCAATTGACCTGATTGACGAGGCAGCATCCCGCCTGCGCATGGAAATTGACTCCGCACCGGAGGAAATCGACCAGCTGCGCCGCGCCGTGGACCGCCTCACCATGGAGGAACTGGCACTTGCCGACGAGACCGATCCCGCATCCGTGGAGCGTCTGGAAGCGTTGCGCAAGGACATGGCTGACAAGAAGGAACAGCTCGACGCCCTCAACGCTCGTTGGGAGGCCGAGAAGGCTAGCCTGAACCGTGTGGGTGACATCAAGACCCAGATTGACGAGCTACGTTCCCGCGCAGAGGTTGCACAGCGCGAGGGTAACCTCGCTGAGGCATCCCGCCTGCTCTACGGCGAGATTCCCGCAAAGCAGGCTGAGCTGGAAGAAGCACAGCGCGCCGAGGACACCGCCAAGAACGAGTCCATGGTCTCCGAAGAGGTCACCGCGGACGATATTGCCGAGGTGATTTCCTCCTGGACCGGTATTCCCGCAGGCCGCATGATGCAGGGTGAATCCGAGAAGCTGCTCGAAATGGAGAAGCGCATCGGTGCCCGCCTCATTGGCCAGGAAGCCGCAGTAGTCGCTGTCTCTGACGCTGTGCGCCGCGCCCGCGCCGGCATCTCCGACCCGAACCGCCCGATTGGTTCCTTCCTGTTCCTGGGCCCGACCGGTGTCGGTAAGACCGAGCTGGCTAAGGCACTGGCTGAGTTCCAGTTCGATGACGAGCGTGCCCTGGTACGCATCGACATGAGCGAGTACTCCGAGAAGCACACCGTGTCCCGCCTGGTCGGTGCCCCTCCCGGATACGTTGGCCACGAAGAGGGCGGTCAGCTGACCGAGGCTGTACGCCGTCGCCCCTACTCGGTGGTCCTGCTCGACGAGGTCGAGAAGGCACACCCCGAGGTCTTCGACATCCTGCTGCAGGTACTCGATGACGGCCGCCTGACCGACGGCCAGGGCCGCACCGTGGACTTCCGCAACGTCATCCTGATCCTGACCTCGAACCTCGGTTCGCAGTACCTGGTCAACCAGGATTTGCCCTTCGAGGAGCGATCCGAGAAGGC
Source organism: Rothia sp. HMSC073B08 (assembly GCF_001812975.1). NCBI lineage: Bacteria > Bacillati > Actinomycetota > Actinomycetes > Micrococcales > Micrococcaceae > Rothia > Rothia sp. HMSC073B08. The sequence continues at coordinate 32,392 of NZ_KV811048.1, forward strand.
GCTGGAGGTTGTTCACCAGGCATTCCGCCCCGAGTTCCTCAACCGACTGGACGACATCATCATGTTCCAGCCCCTGTCGGCTGAGAACCTGGGCCAGATCGTGGGCCTGCAGATCAAGAGCATGGCTAAGCGTCTGGAGGACCGCCGCCTCACCCTGAACGTGACCGAGGCAGCCCTCGAGTGGCTGGGTAAGACCGGCTACGACCCGGCATTCGGTGCCCGCCCGCTGCGCCGCCTGGTTCAGCGTGAGATTGGCGACCGCCTGGCTCGCGGCATCCTCTCCGGCGCAATCCACGACGGCGACACCGTGACCGTGGACGTGAACCCGGACGTTGCCAGCGACGGCCTGTCGGTGACCTCCGAGCGTGAGCAGAAGGCTGAGAACTAAGCTCAACCGGTTGGCTGGGCGGACTTAGCCTGTGGCTGAGTTTGCACATTCGAAACCATAAGAAATAGGCTGTGGGGTACCCTCAAAAGGGGTACCCCACAGCCGTTTAACGCACTAGAACCGCACTAATACACAGAGCATTGAGGAGAAGAATGGACCGCTGGACTGACCACCAGAACTTCGCCGCCGCCGGTGAGCAGCGCGAAGAAATCGCCTCCGTGCACCGTGCCGCAATCCGCTCGATTCAGCGCGTTGTCTCTGAGAACGCCACCCCGCACGACGAAGAATACGCCTCCGCGGGTATTGCCAAGCTACTCAAAGCGGGTAAGGTTCTCGTGCTCACCGGCGCGGGAGTGAGCACCGAATCCGGCATCCCCGATTACCGCGGACCCGGCGGCTCCCTGCACGACCACCGCCCCATGACCTACCAGGAATTCCGCTACGATGACGCCGCCCGCCAACGCTACTGGGCGCGCTCCTACGTGGGTTGGCGCCGCATGCGCCGCGCCGAACCGAACCGCGCCCACTATGCGCTCGCCGAGCTGGAGCAGCTGGGTGCCGTGAGCGGCGTGATTACGCAGAACGTGGATGGGCTGCACGCCCGTGCTGGAAGCTCCCGTCTGCTGGCGCTGCACGGCGACCTCTCTCGTATTGTGTGCCTGGACTGCGGGCAGGACGAGAGTCGCGAAAGCCTGGATACACGCCTGGATGCTGCGAACCTCGGCTACCTGGCGCGCCTTGAAGACGAAGAGCTGCGCGTGAACCCTGATGGCGATGTGGAGTTGGACGACCGCTATATCCGCGATTTTCAGATGGTGCCCTGCCTTGGCTGTGGTTCGACCCGCCTCAAGCCGGATGTGGTGTACTTTGGTGAGTCCGTGCCCGCCGAACGTAAGGCGCTCAAGGACGCCATGCTCGCTGAATGTTCGGCGCTGCTGGTGGTGGGCTCCTCGGTGGCGGTTATGAGTAGCTACAAGATTGTGTTGGAGGCTCTGCGTGCCGGCAAGCCGGTCGCTGTCATCAATGGCGGCCCCGGTCGTGCGGATGCGAAGGCTACCTACCTGTGGCGCACCGGCGTGGGTGAGGCACTGGAGCTCATGCTTGACGAGATTGACGACTAGGTAGCGCTAGCGCCCGGCGAATTTTGCCGCGCGTGCACTGACCTATAGCTGGCCCGTCGTTAACTGCACGAAAGTGCTATTTTGTGTTGCAAGTCATTGCAAATAGCCCCTGGACAGGCGGATACACCCAGAGCGCGGGGATAAAATGATGGGATGGACATTCGACACACTATCACTCGCTTCGGTGCCACCGCCCTGATCGGCTGCGGTCTGGCGGTCACCGCAATCCCCGCAACGTTCGCTCAGAACGGTGAAGAGTCCGTCACCCACGTCTACTCCGACAAGGCGACTTCCCACATCTCTGAGGTCTGGTACAAGGGCGAAACCCTGAAGATTACCGGCGAAGGCTTCCTGACTCAGGACGGCACCTCCGGCTCCGTCATCGCTATCAAGCTGAACAAGGGCTCCGTCAAGATTGACGGCAAGGACTACCTGGAAGTTCAGGCTGACGAGAAGGGCAACTTCTCCGTTTCCATTCCCTGGCAGAACGACCTGGATGAGCGTATCTCCGTGGACGTCTACCTGCTCTCCGGCTCCCTGAAGGACAACGACACCGCTCGCGGCGGCAAGGCTGCGACCGTGAAGATTGAGGCTCGTTCCGTTCAGGAAGCAACCCCCTCCGCTACCGCTTCGGTGAGCCCTTCGGCAACCGCTTCTGCTTCGGCTTCCGTGGTGGCTACCCCCTCCGCTTCTGTTGCGCCCTCCGCATCTGCGACTCCTTCGGCTTCGGCTACCGCCGCTGATGAGGTTGTTGCCTCCGTAGATGCAGAGATCAAGAACCGCGCCGATGAGAAGGCGTCCGCTACCGCTTCGGTGAGCCCCTCGGCTACCGCATCGGCTTCTGTGGTGGCGACCCCCTCCGCTTCGGCACCTGCTACCGAGTCGGCTGCTGCTAATCAGAACGCAGCCGTTGCGAACGAGGCGAAGGATCAGCTGGGTGATTCCGCCTCCGCTACCGAGCAGGTGACTGCTTCGGCTGAGAGCACTCGCTTCGCGAACTGTGCAGAGGTTGCGGCCGCTGGCCTGGCGCCTATGCACGAAAGCCACCCAGACTTCCGCAAGAAGTTTGATAACGACGGTAACGGCCTGGGTTGCGAGGTCATTAACAGCGAGGTAACCGACGGTTCCTCCTCCAACAGCTCCTCGGGTTCTTCGTCCCGCAACTCTGGTGGTCTGGATAACCTGGGCGGCGACTCCTCCTCTTCGAGCAGCTACACCTCGAGCCGCGCTCAGCGCTCTTCCCTGGCTAACACCGGTGCTTCTAACGCCTTCACCATTGCTGGTATGGGCCTGGTGGCTCTGGGCCTGGGTGTTGCTGGCGTGACCGCTGTGCGCAACCGCAAGAACTCCTAAAACTATTGCCGCCGCCCGGTGCGGTGCGTGAGAGTCCCCTCTCCTGAATGCTTTCGAGCGTTCAGGCGGAAGGGATTTTCGCGTTTAACGGGGTGGTTTTTGCTATTGGGTTGTGCTGATGGGATGGGGTATGTACCTGTTAGTTTCTTCAATGTCGGGTTGAGAGTTTAGGTGTGCACGGCGGTGCAAAAGGCTTATATAGTTCAACCATGCCTTCAAGAAACCTTCAAGAAAAATATGTTTTGTGAGTCAGGTCATGGCAAATTAGCGTCTTGGGAGCCGGTATCCCAAGCTTCGCTCGTTAGAATGGGTGGCATGAATATTCGAAACAACATCGCACGCATTGGTGCCACCGCCCTCATCGGCTGTGGCCTCGTTGCTACTTCCGTCCCCGCGACCTTCGCTGTTGAAGGCGCACCTCAGGTTGTCCACACCTACGCAGACTCTGCACAGTTCATCGCCCCCGACGTATGGGTTGAGGGTCAGGGTCTGAACATTGGCGGCGAGGGCTTCAAGACCGCTGACGGCACCTCCGGTTCCGTCCTGGCACTGAAGCTGAACAAGGGTGCAGTTAAGATTAACGGCCAGGACTACCTGGAAATCCACGCTGACGCGGCTGGCAACTTCTCCGTTACCATCCCCTGGCAGGCAGAGCTGCACGGCAGCGTTTCCGTCGACATTTACCTGCTGTCCGGCTCCCTGAAGGACGGTGACGTTCCCCGCGGCGGTAAGGCAGCTACCGTGACCATTAAGGTTGCAGAGCAGCCCGCTCCCTCCGAGGCGCCCACCCCCGCTCCTTCTCAGGACCCGACCCCGGCTCCTTCCGAGAACCCGACTCCGACCCCCTCCGAGGACTCGACCCCGGCTCCGACCCAGGATTCGACCACTGAGGCTCCCAAGCCTGCTGACGAGACCTCCGCTCCCGCAGTTGAGGACGCTAAGGAAACCAAGCCTGCTGAGGATCAGAAGCCTGCCGAAGAGCAGAAGTCTGACGAGAACGCAGCTCCGGCTCCCCAGCCTTCCGAGAGCTTCCGCTTCCAGAACTGCGCTGACGTTGAGGCAGCAGGTCTGGCGCCGATTCACAAGAGCCACCCGGATTACCGTGAGAAGTTCAACGCTGATGGCGACGACTATGGTTGCGAGCAGCCCGTTGACTACGAGAACTCCAAGAAGTCTGACAGCGTTTCGCTGAGCTCCGGCTCGAACGACAACCTGGGCTCCGGTTCCTCGAACGCATCCTCCAAGAACTCTTCTTCCCTGGCTAAGACCGGTGCATCCGATGCGATGACCGCTGCTGGCCTGGGTCTGATTGCTCTGGGTGCTGGTGGTGCGACCATCGTGGCAACCCGCATGCGCAAGAAGGCTTAATAACGCCTAGTCGCTAAGTTTTTAGCTGCTTTTATGGGCTCCCTCCATATCGGAGGGAGCCCATTTTTTGTGCTTTTTGATACCGCAGAAGATACAGAAAACGTAGTGGAGAGAGGAAAAAAATAATAGCCTCTAGTGCATTTGACCAGCAGATTTACTAGAGACTTCTAACACTTATCTCTAAGTTAAGGGCAGCACAGGGTAAACACAGGCTTGCACGGGAATCTAGATACTACAAAGAACGCACAGCCCGAAGCTGAAGAACAGACAGCAAAAAGCACTGCGAACATCACGACACGATATCTGGAGCACCCAATGACTATTCTGACCATGGCGATTGCCGATGCCATAGCCATCGCAGCTCTCTGCACCCTCTACATGGTGCGGCACCGCAACCGCGAACTGATGATTTCCTACGCGGTCATCAACGCCGGCATCTTCACCGTCTCGGTGGCGCTGGTATCCGCCGGATCGAACGCATCCGCTATGGGTATGGGCCTCTTCGGTGTCCTGTCGATTATCCGATTGCGTTCCACCGCCCTGAGCCAGCGCGAGGTGGGTTACTACTTCGTAGCCCTCTCGGTCGGCATGATCGCAGGTGTGAACATTAGCCCGGCGTACATCGCCTTCGGCCTCATGGCTACCCTGGTCGGCCTCATCGCGATTCTCGACTCGCGCAGCACCCCGGTCTCTACCGATCAGACTCAGACCGTTACCGCCGATCGTGCGATCAGCGACGAGGAAGAGCTCAAGGCATACCTGAGCGCTCGCCTGGGTTACACCGTCACCTCGGCGAAGATCACCGAGCTGGACATGGTGAACGACCTGGCCCGCGCCACCGTCACCTACCAGCCCAAGGAAACCACCGAGGGCGGCACCCCCGCGGCAGGGGAGGCGGCTCAGCCTGTAGCCGCTCAGACGGTAGCATCGCAGGCTCCTGCGGCTTACTCGGCAGCACCTCAGGTTCCCACAGCCGAGGCGCACACCACCCTGGACACCCGGATGGTTCCGCTCCAGCGCACCCTGGTGGGCAAGTAAGACCAGCCGGTATAAAAGCCTCCGATTCACTCCAACTGCACAAACTCTCCGATACCCACGACACGCCGCCCCCCAGCGCACAGCACGCAGGGGCGGCACCCCAGAAGGACGAAGACCCATGACTAACGCAGCCGCAAACATCATTCCCACAGAGTGGAAGAGCATCAGCCTCGAAGCCATGAACGAAAAGGCAGCCATGCAGACCCGCGTGGACCGCAAGTACATTGTCGACGCAGAAACCGCCGCCAAGGTACTCTCCACGCTCGACGCAGACGCCTCCGTCATGGAAATCGATGGCCAGCGCGACTTCGCCTACGACTCGGTCTACTTCGACACCCCGCAGATGCAGAGCTACCACTCGGCAGCCTACAGCCGCGACGACACCTTCAAGATCCGTACCCGTAGCTACCTGGACTCGGAACTGACCTTCCTGGAGGTCAAGACCGACGGTGAGCAGGATATGACCGTCAAGAAGCGTATCCCGTACACCTTCGAGAACCGCGATACGCTCACCGCGGAAGGTCACGAGTACATCACCGCAGCACTCGGCGATATCCTCGCCGGCCCCGTGCACAAGCTGGAGGCGGTTCTGACCACCGGCTACCGCCGTACCACGGTCTTCCTGCCGCAGAGCGAGAAGAACCCGGTCGCCTCCCGTATGACCGTAGATAACGCCCTGACCTGGACCCCCATGTCCGAGAACATCCTCATGGCGGGCGTGAACTACCGCAACTTCCACGGCAACCTGGTCGGCACCACCTACGGCCTGCCGAATGCGGTCATCATCGAAACCAAGTCCGGCGTGGAGCCCTCCGTGGCAGATCAGCACCTCTGGGATGCGGGCATCACCCCCGCGAAGATTTCCAAGTTTGCAACCGGTATGGCGGCGTTGAACCCGCAGCTGGCAAGCAACAAGTGGGAAGAAACCCTGAAGAACTGGATGCACCTGGAACCGGTCAATGGCACCCGCCTGAACGTGGATGACATGACCGAAGAGGACTACCAGAAGCTGCTGACCGAGCGTTTCGCAGCCGCCTAAAACGGCAATCTGGCTATAACAACAATCTGGATGCGCGGGTAGGGTAGCGCACCTACCTTACCCGCGTCCCCAGCCCCCTAACCTATACCCCCGAACCAAGCACAACATCGGCCTTATTCGCCCCACACAGGCAATAACCGCTCTCACACATATTCACATTTCACATACGTCTTACCCCTGTGGCGCTGGCTCTACGCGAGTGGTCACCCAAACACAAAGGAAAACCCGTGAAAAAGAGCAATATGATTAAGAGCGCAACCTCCATTACCCTCCTGGCAGCCCTGGCGTTGACCGGCTGCTCGGCAACCTCGGCATCGAATGCCAGCGCTTCGAGTGCAATCAGTACCTCCGCTTCGAGCACTTCGGGCACCACGTCGAAGGTGGCAGACTCCTTCTCCACCGACGTGAAGAGCGGAGCGAAGCTCGCCGAGGACACCCACTACTCCGCGAAGGATCTGACCTGGGATTCCTCCAGCGAAGTTACTATCGATCTTTCTAACCCGACCGCGACCGACGGTGTGACCGTCAGCGACGGCGTCATCACCATCACCAAGGCGGGCAACTACAAGCTCACCGGCACCTACGATGGCCAGATTAAGGTTGATGCAGCCGACAGTGACATGGTCCGCCTGATCCTGAACAACGCGACAATCACCAACTCCACCGGTGCAGCTATCAACGTTGTTGAGGCGGACGAGGTCGTTATCTACACCGCCTCGGGTACCACCAACACCGTCTCTGACGGCTCCTCCTACTCGGATACCGCCAGCGGCAGCCCCGATGCAGCTATCTACTCCAAGAGTGACCTGACCCTGGCGGGCGAAGGCACCCTGAAGGTTGAAGGTAAGTACGAAGAGGGTATCCACACCTCTGACGGCCTGGTCATTGCCTCCGGCACCCTGGAAGTGAACGCGGCAAACACCGGCATCAAGGGTAAGGACTACGTCGATATCCTGGACGGCACCATCACCGTGACCGCAACCAAGGACGGCATCAAGGCAACTAACGACACCGACGGCAACCGCGGCTGGGTACGCCTGAGCGGCGGTACCGTGAACATCTCTGCAGGTGATGACGGTTTCAAGGCTGAGCGCGTGCTTGAAATCTCCGGCGGTACCCTGAACATTACCAGGGCGAACGAGGGTATTGAGGCGCAGTACATCAACATCCTGGACGGCACCGTGAACGTGACCAGCTCCGATGACGGTATCAACGCCTCGTACAGCACCACCTCGACCAGCACTGAGTCGACTACTGCAACCTCGACTAAGCAGAGCGCGCAGGGTGGCCAGAACTCTGCGCCCCAGGCGCCCAGCGGTAGCGCAGGTCAGGTACCTGCAGGTGGCGGTCAGGCTCCCTCGGGCACTATGGGTCAGCCCCCGGCTGGCGGTGGCGCAGGTGGCGGCATGGGCGGCGGCATGGGTGGTGGCGGCACCTTCGAGGTGGTCGACGCAACCATCAACATCACCGGCGGTACCGTCACCGTGAATACGAACGGCGACGGCATCGACTCCAACGGTACGGCAACCCTCTCCGGTGGCACCCTGATCGTGAACGGTCCCTTCACCGGCGGTAACGCATCCCTGGACACCAACGGTGACCTGCTGCTCAACGGCACGACCGTGGCCGCGGGTAACTCCGGCGACATGTTCGAGGCACCCTCGACCAACTCCACCAGCGGCTACGTGAAGATCAGCAACGTATCGAACCTGAGCGCAGGCACCACCGTACAGGTGACCGACTCCTCCGGTAACGTGGTGGCGAACTACAAGGTGACTAACTCCAGCACCGCACTGATCCTGGTCTCCAGTTCCAAGATCACCAAGGGCGAGAGCTACACCGTGTACACCACCACCGATAGCGTGGATGCCTCCAGCACCACCCTGGCTTCTAACGCCACCTCGCTGGGCTCCTTTACCGCAAGCTAGCAGCTTCTTCGCCGCAGGCTCAGCGGCAGGGGGCTCTCCCTTAGACCCCGTGCGGGATGTCATGACCTGCACGGTACCCTCTCTGAACCCGGTCTTGTGAGTGAGCCGGAGGCAGAGACACTCGCCCCGCATCGGATATAGTGATATATCCGGTGCGGGGCTACGTGTTATATAGGGAGTGTGGCGGCTGGGGTAAAAAAGCTGCGGGTGCAAAATAAAACGGTTGTTCCGGTGCGAAGAAGTGCTCTGATACGCAAAATAGGTGCCGTCCAGCGAGACATTCAGGGCTGAAACAGGGTACTCTATAGTGTAGTAAAGACTGTTGAACGATCCGAGAGCGATGCGCCGCGCGTGCTGTTCGCCTCGGACAGGATGAAAGAGGGGGTCACGCCATGGGGCGCGGCCGTCAGAAGGCTAAAGCAACTAGGCAGGCTCGGGAGATGAAGTACTTCAGCCCCGAGACCGACTACAGCGCACTCGAGCGCGAGCTCAGCAGCGCGAAGAAAACGAAGTCCTCCGATTCGTCCCGCCGTCGCTATGACGACGAGGACGACTACTCGGCATACGCAGAAAAGTACGCGTCCTACGAGGATGAGGCATAAAGAATACGCGGAATGATTCGGTGCATATCGACCGAGCGTATTTCATAGATGATGAACCGGCTTGAGGCCCCGTACGGGGTGCTCAGCCGGTTTTTTCGTGCCTTCGAGTGGCCACGTGCGCGTGGGGGAGTGGGGATGCGGTGGGTGCTCAACTGCTTGGTACACACAGCCAGTACACATGTTTATACATGGGTGTGTATAGCATCTTCTGGTAATACGGAACAGGCAGTAATAAAAAAGCCTGGAATGAATAAGCATACATAGCTTCTGCACAGCTTAGTAATGCCTGGCACAGAGAATAGCCCGGCATTCTAGAGACATGAACAACGAACAGAACATGACTCAGAACATTGACCAGACCACCCAGACCGCAGCAGAACAAGCTAACGCAGCGCAAACCGTTGCAGAGCAGAAGCTAGCCAAGAAGAAGCTCACCCGTCGAATTTTCATCGGCGGCGGCCTCGGCGCACTCGCAGTAGTCGGCGGCGGCGCAGGCTGGGCCTACAACCGCTACCTGGCAGAGCACACTGAAATCGAAGACACCACCGCCTACGAGGCGGCAGCAGCTCAGGCAAACGCAAGCGCCTCCGGCTCCGCCACCGCAGATCCCACCGAACTGACCGGCGTGAAGGTCAACGGCCAGAGCCTCACCGCTAACGAAGGCTCGATCACCATCACCTCCAACACCACCGGCAGCGGTTCCGATGCGGTCGTCTCCTTCGTAGCAGACATCAAGCTCAACAACGCAACCCTGCTGCGAAGCGCCTTCGCCAACAACAAGTTCGGCCAGAACATCATCGACACCCCCTCGAACATTGCCTCCGAACACAACGGCATCTGGGCGATCAACGGCGACTACTACGGCTTCCGTACCACCGGCATCGTAATTCGAAACGGTGTTGTCTACCGTGACTCCGGCGCTCGCGAGGGCTTGGCCTTCTACCGCGACGGCTCCGTCAAACTCTACGACGAAACCGCAACCAACGCCCAGACCCTCGTCAACGAAGGTGTATGGAACACCCTCTCCTTCGGCCCCGCACTGGTCAAGGACTCCGCGGTAGTCGACGGCATCGACAGCGTCGAAGTGGACACCAACTTCGGTAACCACTCCATCCAGGGCAACCAGCCGCGAACCGGTGTGGGCGTGCTCGGCACCAACCACCTGGTCTTCATCGTGGTCGACGGCCGCTCCACCAACTACTCGCGCGGCGTGACCATGCCCGAGTTCGCCCAAATGTTCAAGGACCTCGGCTGCGTGAGCGCCTACAACCTGGACGGTGGTGGCTCCTCCGCCATGGTCTTCAACAACAAGCTGGTCAACCGCCCGCAGGGTGGCACCAAGGAACGTGGCACCAGCGACATCCTCTACATTGCAGGGAGCGCATCGTGATTATCCTGATACCCGCCTATAAGCCGGACCAATCACTGGTCCGCCTTGCCCGGGCCCTGCGCAAACAGGACCCTGCCGCCGAAATCCTCGTGATTGACGACGGATCCGGTAGCGCCTACGCACCCATCTTTACCGAACTGCGCATCGACGGCGTGACCGTGCAGACCCACCCCGCCAACAGGGGCAAGGGTGCGGCACTGCGCACCGGCATCGCCTGGGCGAAAGCAAACCGCCCCGGCGAGGTCATCGTCACCGCCGACGCGGACGGCCAGCACCTACCTCGGGATATCTTCCGTGTGGGTGTGCGCACCGAAACCGCCGCGGCGGCAGGGCAGAGGAGCATCATCCTCGGCGTGCGTACCAAGCCCGACCCGAACGCCGGTGAAGAAGGCACGAAGGTGCCGCTGCGCTCCAAAATTGGTAACAGCGCAACCGTAGGCTTCTTCGCCCTGGCGACCGGCGCCCGCATGGCAGACACCCAGACCGGTCTGCGCGGCTTCACCCCGCAGATCCTGGACTGGCTGCTGCAGATTCCCGGCGATAAGTACGAGTACGAGTTCTCCATGCTGCTGCGCGCAACCCGCGCAGACGTGGACCTGGTGCAGGTACCCATCGTGAAGGTCTACGAGCCTGGCAACCCGACCAGCCACTTTAGGCCTCTGCAGGACTCGGCGCTCATTTACGCGCCGTTGCTCGCCTTCCTGGCATCGTCTTTCCTGACCGGCTTCCTCGTGGATGCTATCGCCCTCTTCGTCCTGGTGGGCATGGGCGCTCCGCTGCTGGCAGCCGTGGTCGGTGCCCGCATCATCTCGGCGCTGACGAACTTCACCGTCAACCGAATGCTCATGCACGACGGGGGCACACGCCCCTCGGCATCCGCCTCGCTGGTACGGTACACCGTGCTGGCGGTGGGTATCCTCGCCGCCAACGCGGCCCTGATGGAAGCTTTGACCGGCCTGGGTGCATCCCTGCTGGTCGCCAAGATCCTGACCGAACTGATTCTGATCCCAATCAGCTTCGCGGTCCAGCGCCGCTGGGTTTTTCTACCCACCCAGCGTCAGGAAAATACGCGAGAAAAGACTCAGGCAATCGCCGCCTCTTCCGGCTTGCGCGCGGTGAGCTACGAGTCCACTCGCATGGAGGCTGCCGGTATCCGTACCGGTGTGCGCGCCTCCCAGGTACGCCCCTAGCTCGTCTACCCTAGCGTCCAGCTCGTTAGGGGCGTGCCCAAAGATTTCTCCCACCTGTCAGTCGTGAGGGTGGGTGGGAGAAGCATGCTGCAGCATCAAAAGCCGCAGCGTTCTGTTCACGAAAAGCCCCCGCTGAGAAAACTCAACGGGGGCTTTTTGTATGTGGCATCCTTCAGAAGCCTATTGGCTCACCGGCTTCCGAGCTGGCAACATGCCGATTACTGACCGGGAATCAGGCCGTGAGCAGTAATCAGGAACGGCGGGTTGTGGTTAACAGCCGGGTTAGTCACGTAACCAACACGTGCCGCACGGGTCGGGTGCTTGGGTGCACGCTTCGGCCAGGGCTTTGCCTGCGGGTTCGGGTCCTTCTTGCCCTGCACCATAGCCAGTGCGCTCGCGGCGTTCACAATGCCGGAACCGCAACCGTTCACATCGCAGGTGAGCGGCTTGGAGCTCTGCTTCAGAATCTGCTTTGCACGCTCAGCGTTCAGCGAGGGATCCACGGACTTCATTAGAGCAATCACGCCAGCAACCTGGGGTGCTGCCATGGAGGTGCCGTCGTACTCGGTGTAGCCTGCGCCGGTGGACACGGTGGTACCCAGATCCACGGTGGACATGATGCTACTGCCGGGGGCGCTCACATCAACAAGCTTGCCGTAGTTGGAGAAGTCGCTACGCTTACCGTTCTGGTCGGTAGCGCCCACCACGATCGAACCGCCGCAGTTAGCCGGAGCGACCTTGGAAGTGTCCTGACCATCGTTACCAGCAGCGACAACGAGAATCGCGCCGCGCTTGTTCACTTCAGCAATAGCCTTGGAGTAGGTTGCGGGGCAGGTGCCTTCGCCGCCGAGGGAGAGGTTAATGATCTTGGCGGGGTTGGAGTTCGCAGGAACGCCTTCAACGGTGCCGCCGGCTGCCCAAACCATTGCATCCGCAATGTCGGAGTCGTAGCCGCCGCACATGCCCAGGGCACGCACGGGCAGGATCTTGGTGGAGGGTGCCACGCCGACGATACCGCGCTTATTGTTCATAATCGCCGCGATGGAGCCGGCAACGTGGGTGCCGTGCCAGTTCGACTCGCTTGCCTCTGCATCAGCACCGCAGACGCCCGCTTCTTCCCAGTTGCCCTGGTCGGTCGGGTCGGAGTCGCGGCCGTTGCCGTCACGAGCAATGGAGGGCTCGGTGATGAAGTCGTAGCCGGGCAGGACGTTAGCGTCCAGGTCGGGGTGCTTGACGATGCCGGAGTCAATCACAGCAACGGTCACGCCGGCACCCTGGGTGGTCTTCCACGCTTCGGGGGTAGCCAGACCCTTGGTGCCGTGCAGGTTCCACTGCTGCGGGTAGAGGGTGTCGTTCGGCGCCACAACCTGGTTCGACGCCTGGGCAGCCTGGGCTACCTGAGCGACCTTGGAGTTTGCGGCGGTACGGGTGCGTGCGTTGGAGCGGCGCAGCAGGTCGGGCTCAACCGACGCGACGGAGGGGTTAGAGCTCAGCGCCGCCATGTACTTCTCTGCCTGCTCCGCGGTGAGCTTGGAGGAGAGAGTCACCACGGTTGCCTTCTGAGCGGTGGTGCGTACGTAGCTGGTCTTGATTTTGAAGAGGTCATCGACGCTCTTCACCTCGGAGGTGAGACCCTGGTAGAGGCCGTCGTTCCAGGTGGCAACCTGGGTGCCTGCGGGGCTTGCCCAGTTGATGCCACCTGCGTTCAGAGCGCTATCGGTGTAGGTGATAACGAATCGGTTGAAGCCTGCCTTCTGCTGTGCGGAGCTGAGGGAGGAAATGGTGGTGTGCGCCTTGGCGCGCTCGGCTCCGTTAGCCTTGGCGGGTGCCGCGAAGGATGCGGGGGCGCCCAGGGTCGTGACGAGTGCTGCGGCGGTGCCCAGGCTCAGCGCGGTGCGTGCGACACCGCGCGCTGAGGGGTGAGTGGTAAAAGACATCGGGGTCCTTTGCGTATGTGAGTGCCGGAAGCGGCAAGTGGGTTGGTCATCCACTCACATAAATGCACCTTCGAGAAAATATTTGCATTCTTTTGCATATTTGCTTGTGAGGAGCGAATAGAAAAAGAAAATGCACATCACTGCATTGATGTGTATTTTTCTCTAAACCCCCGTGCGGGAGTTCATCGGAAGTAGTTTATGTGGTGAGATATCGCTATCCTAGCACCTTTTTCTATGTTTGGCGGGGCTAAAACTCGATAGTGTGGCGTAAATAATGAGATTTTTCTTTCATGTAAATGCAGATAAAGAAATGCCTAGTCGGAATATTCTCGCGACTTAAAGTAGTGATTTAAGTTTTACTCATCTATGCATAAAATGACCTGCATCACAAAGGTTATTTTATTCATAAAGTAACTGAAAAAGGGTGCTAGAGTATCTCACGGTGCGTACCCGTGCACGCACATTGTGGAACCACTTCACAGCACACACAATGCACCAACACCTCACTCTTCCGTATTCACTCGTACCGAGCACACGCCCTCAACGCGAGACGGCAACGCTACGCCGCATCGTGCGCACCCGGTACCACTCACCTCAAGGACGTCCATGCTTCGCATTGCTCGCCCCTCGCAGGCACGCTCCTCACAGCGTTCCCTGCTGAGCTTCGTCACCGCAACCTGCCTGCTCTCGGCAAGCGTGATCCCCGCCGTGGCGGCACCCACCGCGCTGGCCACCCACGCAACCCAGGCTTCGGCGGCGGCACAGGCTTCTAACACCACCCAGTCCGCGCCCGTGGCATACAACCGCTTCATCATCACCTATACCGATGAGGCGAAGAACGCCGCCTCCGCCGACGCCACCGCAGATCAGATTGACTGGTCCGCATCCGCCGGTACCCAGCAGGCAACCTGGAGCGACGCACTCTACGCGGGCATCAGCTCCGAGGTGCAGAGCATTGACGAGCTGCTGAACATTAAGACCAGCTACGTCCGCTCCACCGCGCTGGATGCCAGCGTGGTCACCACCTCCGCAGAGCTCACCCCCGCTCAGGCGCAACAGTACATGGACGCCCTGAGCGCGAACTCCAAGGTCGCCTCCGTGTCGCCAGATATGCGCCGCTACGCCACCGTGGATAACACCTCGGAGACCGTCAAGATCAACGACCCGAAGATGAACCGCATGTGGTCCCTCACCGGTGAGAAGGGCATCTCCGCCCTGGAGGCGTGGGGCACCACCCGCGGCAAGGGCGTGACCGTGGCGGTGCTTGACTCCGGCATTACCGCCCACCCGGACCTGGACGCTAACGTGCTGCCCGGCTACGACTTTATTGCCGAGTCGGCGTTCTCCAACGACGGTAACGGCCGCGACTCCGACCCGACCGATGCTGGCAACTGGACCGTAGATAACCAGTGCTTCACCGGTTCGAAGGCGACCGCCTCCGACTGGCACGGCACCCACGTGGCGGGCACCATTGCCGCTATCGCGAACAATAACGAGGGCATTGCCGGCGTGGCACCCGAGGCGAAGATCGTGCCCGTGCGCGTTCTGGGCGCCTGCGGCGGCTTCGACTCGGACATCACCGACGGCATTATTTGGGCTGCCGGTGGTAGTGTGCGCGGTGTCCCCGCAAACCAGAACCCCGCCCAGGTCATTAACATGTCCATCGGTAGCGAGGGCACTTGCACCACCCCGTACCGCCAGGCGATTGCTCAGGCGAATAAACGCGGCTCCATCGTGGTTGTCGCGGCGGGTAACAACAACTTTGATGCCTCGAAGTCCAGCCCCGGCAACTGCGAGGACGTCATCAATGTGGGCGCAACCGATAAGAATGGCAAGCGCTCCTACTTCTCTAACTACGGCTCCCGCGTGGACGTGAGCGCACCCGGTGGCGACCGCCGCTACTGGGGTGGCGGTATTCTCTCCACCCTGAACGCCGGTAAGACTGCTCCCGGTAAGGCCGACTACGCCGAGTACCAGGGCACTTCCATGGCGGCACCGCATGTTGCCGGTATTGTGGCGCTCATGAAGTCGGTCGACCCGAAGCTGACGTATGCTCAGGCGAAGAAGGCTCTGCAATCCACCTCTCAGGGTGTTGAGTGCGACCAGTCCGCGTGCGGTTCCGGCATTGTGAATGCGGCACGCGCGGTTCAGCAGGTCCGCTCCGACCGCGAGGCTGCGGATGCTGCCGCGGCTGAGGCAGCACGCAAGAAGGCTGAGGAGGAAGCCGCACGTAAGAAGGCGGCTGAAGAGGCGGCACGCAAGAAGGCTGAAGAGGACGCTAAGCGTCAGCAGGCCCCCGCGCCTAAGGCAACCCCGGCTCCGAAGGTGACCCCCGCTCCTAAGGCTAGGACCCGCCCGTCCCGCCCGGTGACTCGCCCCTCCTACCCGTCGCGTCCGCGTCACGGTCACACCTCCCGTTACCGCTCCTGGTACGGTGCTTCTGCGAACACCTACCCGAGCAGCGGTTACCCGAGCAGTGCATACCCGAACACTGGCTACCTGGGCTTCGCGACCGGTAATCACCGCTAGTCAAAACTGATTTTAGATACGAAAAGCCCCCGATGAGTTCTCTCATCGGGGGCTTTTACTATGCGCTGTCGACTGGGCCTGGTGCGAAGCCGGTAGCGGATAGCTTATTGTTCATTGACCTCGCGGGGCTTCTGGGCGGGGTTGGTGACTAGCGGTTCGTCCTGGGTGATGGGCTCGGCGTCACCGTTCAGGTCGTAGACCTGGGCATCTTCGGGGATTTCCATGGCGGGAGCGCCGGGAATCCGGTCGTAGTCACCGGTGAGGCTCTCGCCGTTGGCTCCTGCCGTGAGAGCTTCTGTGGTTGCTTTGGCTGCCTCGGCGGCGGCGGCTCTATCGGCAATCTTGGTGTTAGACGCGCCTGCGCTCAGTCCCTTAGAGATCACCTTGATCGTCTTGCGCGGTCGTAGGTAGGTCACCCTACCGTTCGCGTCCAGGTTTCCAGCCTGTTTAGCCAGTTTGAAGCTGTTGATAATGCCTCGTCCACAGAAGTACTTATCGCATTTGATGCGGTTCGTCCCCATGAGAGTAAACGCCTCCTCGACCTGCTTAGTGGTCATGGAGGTGCCGTTGACCAGCTGCTGCGCCAGCAGAGCGGAGACGTGCGGTGCCGACATGGAGGTGCCGCTCTCATAGTCGTAGCTGAACTTAGTATTATCAGGGCGGTCGAGGCTGTTCATGGACAGGGTGAGGATGTTTTCACCCGGTGCCAAGATGTTAACCCTCGTGCCGTAGTTCGAGAATGATGCTCGCGTGCCAGCCTTAGTGGTTGCGCCAACCGTGATGACGCCCATGCAGTTGGCGGGCGCGTACTTGGAGGCCTCCGTGTTGCCGTTACCCGCTGCTGCGACCACGATTGCGCCCTTGGAGCGGGCGATGTTGATGGCGCGCTGGTAAGCGGCGGGGCACTGGGTTACGGTGCCGATGGACATGTTGATAATCTTGGCGGGGTAGGTGTTATCAGGCACCCCGTCGACGTGTCCGCCGGCTGCCCAGATGATGGCGTCGGCAATGTCGGAGGTGCGGCCACCGCATCGGCCCAGCACGCGCACGGGCTGCACACGGGCGAGGTCGGCGGTACCAACCATGCCCATGCCGTTGTTGCCGCGGGCGCCGATAATGCCGGCAACGCTGGTGCCGTGCCAGGTGGAGGTGTGGGCGTTCGCTTGATCCTTGCAGAGGTTGTAGGGCGCGTAGTCGCCTTCATCCTTGGGGTTGGGGTCGCGGCCGTCGCCGTCGCGGGCGCTGAGGGGGTCGCTGACGAAGTCGTAGCCGTTCGCCATGCCGGTGACCAGGTCGGGGTGCGGTACGTAGCCGGTGTCGAGTACGGCGACCTTCACGTATGCGCCGCGGCGCAGGCGTGCGTTACCGGTGTTCTGAACGCCGGTGGTGGGGTTGGTGAGGTTCCACTGCTTGCTGTACTGCGGGTCGTTGTACTGGAAGGTGATGTCGCCCTCTGCGGCGGGGTAGTTGATGTAGTCGGGTTCGACGGAGGCTACGTCCGGGTCGGAGGCGACCTTCGCCATGAACTCCTTCGCCTCGTTTTTGTTGAGGGTTTTGGAGGTCTGGATGACGGCGTCATCGGTGGAGGTACTGCGCAGGATTTGAGTGTCAACGTTCAGAGATTCACTGGCAACATCAACGGTGTCTTTAACGTCATTAGCAATGTCTTGGATTGCATCCCGATTGCCTTCGTTCTGCTGCTTACGCTGCTTGGCTTCGTCGGTGTAGGTGACGATGAATCGGTCGAAGTTCTGCTGGGGAAGCGTGCCGGGGGCTGCCGCGGTGGGGGTGGTGGGGCGTGCTACGCCGTTGCGTGTGAGGGTGAGGGGGCTGACGGGGCCTTCAATCTGGGGCGCTGCCTGAGCTGCTGCCAGGATGGCTTCGTCGCTGGGTGCCTGCGCGAGGACGGCGGGTAGGTCGCCTCCGAAGAGGAGTGCGCCGGCGGCGAGCAGGCTCATGGCTGCGTGTGCGGGGCGCTTGCGGCGGCGGTTATCGGGGCAGGGGTCATCGGTGCGGCGGTTATCGGTGTAGAGGTTATCGGTGCGGCGGTTATCGATGCGGGGGCGAGGAGGTGTTTCGGTGCGCTGCGCACCGATGTATGGAAGCCTCATCTGGTTCTCCTGATGTAGGTGGTATGCGGACTGTGTGATGTGTACTGGTGCTTCCGTCTGCAGATGCACGAGGTGCGTATAGGGTTTTTACAGGGCACTAAAAGGGACCTCTTTGGGTGCGCTGAAGTAATGAATGGGGTGAGGGAATAGTGTTTTGTAGACCCTTTTTCGTACCGAAAGAACCCTTTTTTGGACGGTGTGCAACGTACATTTCTAAGGTATCACCTCAAGGTGAACTTGAGGGATTTTTGAGGTGCTTTTCACGGGTTAATGTGCAGAAAATCAACCTCTGGAGGCTGAATAGTGCCCAATGATTGAGAGTTTATGTAAGTAAAGCTTGAGGGTTGGAATATGCGAGGCAGGATATGCGGTACCTCTTGCTGACAGGGGAGAGAAATAAATGTTTTAACACTGTGGTGTAAGCACTGAAATGCATTAAAAATGCAGTTGATAGCAAAAAATAAAAATAGCCCAAAATACGCGTGAAAATAAATAAAAAGCTGGCATCAAACACACGGGGCAGCACGCCCCGCCGGTAGACACACAAAGACCGGGGCGGCCACCGCATCGGTGACCGCCCCGGTCTATAGAATCATCAGCACCAGCAAACTGGCGCTCGCTACCTACTGGAGAAAGCGTCCTTAGGAAGCGTAGGAGCCCAGCAGGCGAACCGCGCCGCCGTCCACGCCCTTAGCGCCCTGAACGTAATCGGGGTTGTTAGCCTCGGGCTCACCGGCGGCAACAACGTCACCCATAATCCAGGAGGGGATACCGCGGTCGTTCAGACGCTTGGTAGCAGCCTCAGCCACGGAGGGGTCAACGATAGCAATCATGCCCACGCCCAGGTTCAGGGTGCGCTCCAGGTCGGCAAGGGGCACATTGCCCAGCGAACCGATCAGGGAGAAGATGGCGGGAATCTGCCAGGTGGAGCGGTCCACGCGACCCTCCAGGCCCTGAGGCAGAACGCGAGCCAGGTTAGCAGCCAGGCCGCCGCCGGTCACGTGCGAGAAGCCGCGTACACCGCTACCGGTGGTGCCGTCTTCGCCGTTGACGGGGAATGCCGCCGCCAGATCCAGGCAGTCCGCCGCGTACACGCGGGTGGGCTCGAGTAGCTCCTCACCGATGGTGCGACCCAGCTCGTCCACCTGGCGCTCCAGGCCCCAGCCGGCTACGTTCAGGACCTTGCGGACCAGGGAGTAGCCGTTGGAGTGAATACCGGAGGACGCCATAGCGATCAGCACGTCACCCTCGCGCACGCGGTCCGGGCCGAGCAGCTCGTCCGCTTCAACCAGACCGGTTGCGGCACCGGCGACATCGTACTCATCCTCGGCCAGCAGGCCGGGGTGCTCAGCGGTTTCGCCGCCAACCAGGGCGGTGCCAGCCTGTGCACATGCGCCAGCGATACCGCGCACAATGTCAGCGATACGCTCGGGAACGACCTTGCCGGTGGCAATGTAGTCGGTCATGAACAGCGGCTTAGCGCCGCAGACCACGATGTCGTCCACGACCATGCCGACCAGGTCGTAGCCGATGGTGTCGTGAATATCGAGTGCCTGCGCAATAGCGACCTTGGTGCCCACACCGTCGGTGGAGGTAGCCAGGTAGGGCTTGCGGTACTTGACGAGCTCGGAGACATCGTACAGGCCCGCGAAGCCGCCCACGCCACCAACGACGGAGGAGTTGTGGGTCGCCTTGATAGCGCCCTTCATCAGCTCAACGGCGCGATCGCCAGCCTCTACGTCAACACCTGCGCTCGCGTAGGTTACGGTGGTGGTGTTCTCGCTCATTAGGATTCCTTCGGGGTAGCGGTAGCGGAGGAGTTTGCGGGGATGCGGTCCTGCTCGGTGAGCAATGCCTCGAGGTCGGCGTCGGGGCCGGGGTTGCACATGCCCATACCGGCATCGTCTGCGGCAACCTGTACTGCGGAAGGGTCGAACTTCGTTTCGAGAGTTTCGGTTCCTTCGCGGGTTTCAATGGAGACTGCCTCGGCGTGCTCAGGCTTGGAGGGGACGGGGCGCTCCACGGTCACCTCAGCTGCCTTGCCGGCGAGGGGTCCGCCCTTGCCCTTTTCTCCAGCGTCGAAGAGGGACTTGCCGCGTCGTTCCTCGCTCGGCAGCTCGATCGGGTATTTGCCGGTGAAGCATGCGGTGCACATGTTTTCGGCGGGCTGCTCGGTGGCTGCCATCATGCCGTCCTGGGAGATGAAGCCGAGAGAATCGGCACCCAGGGAGGAAGCGATTTCGTCCACGGACAGGCCGTTAGCGATCAGCTCCGCGCGGGAGGCGAAGTCAATACCGTAGAAGCAGGGCCACTTCACGGGCGGGGAGGAGATGCGCACGTGCACTTCCTTCGCGCCAGCTTCGCGGAGCATACGCACGAGGGCACGCTGAGTGTTACCGCGAACAATGGAGTCGTCAATGACGACGAGGCGCTTACCGGCAACCACGGACTTCAGCGGGTTCAGCTTCAGGCGGATACCGAGCTGGCGGATAGTCTGCGAGGGCTGAATGAAGGTTCGGCCCACGTAGGCGTTCTTGACCAGGCCGTTACCGTAGGGGATGCCGGACTCTTCGGCGTAACCAATAGCAGCCGGAACACCGGATTCGGGGGTGGGCATGACCAGGTCAGCTTCAACAGCGTGTTCGCGGGCGAGCTGACGGCCCATTTCTACGCGGGATTCGTAGACGCTACGGCCGGAGATGGTGGTGTCCGGGCGTGCGAGGTAGACGTACTCGAAGACGCAACCGGCGGGCTTAGCTTCTGCGAAACGCTGGGAACGCAGACCGTTCTCGTCAATGGTGAGGAATTCGCCGGGCTCCACTTCACGCACGTAGGATGCGCCGACAATATCAAGTGCCGCGGTTTCGGATGCGACAACCCAGCCGCGCTCCAGGCGACCGAGTACGAGGGGGCGTACACCCTGCGGGTCGCGTGCGGCGTAGAGAGTGTTCTCATCCATGAAGGTGAGGCAGAAAGCACCGCGCAGGGTCGGCAACAGGTCGAGCGCTGCTTCTTCAAGGGAATCGAAGTCATGCTCTGCCAGTAGAGCCGTAACGAGTGCGGTGTCGGTGGTGTTACCCTGAGCAAGCTCACCGTGCTTGGGGGGCTTGCCGCCGTTCTTTTCGAGGATACGGTCGTAAAGGTCAGCGGAATTGGTGAGGTTACCGTTGTGCGCCAGACAGAGCGTGCCGTGCGGGGTGGTACCGAGGGTGGGTTGTGCGTTAGCCCAGTGGGATGCGCCGGTGGTGGAGTATCGGGCGTGGCCGATAGCGTGGTCGCCGGGCATGGAGCTGAGGGTGGCTTCGTCAAAGACCTGGGAGACGAGTCCCATATCTTTGTACACGTGGATGCGTTTGCCGTTACTGGTTGCGATACCTGCTGATTCCTGGCCGCGGTGCTGGAGTGCGTACAGACCGTAGTAGGTTAGCTTTGCCACGTCCTCGCCGGGTGCCCACACGCCGAAGACGCCGCAGGCGTCCTTGGGGCCGTGGTCAATCGGATCGAGGTCGTGAGTGAGTTTTCCGTCGGGACGAATCAATTCACTTCTTTTCGACGTTGGGACTGCGGATGCGTCTGCGCAGGCGCAAGACGGACGTGTGTTTCTGTACTCGCACCTGCCTGTGTGTGCGGTAGCATACACCAGACCTTTAAAAGTGTACCGGGTTTCAATGTAGACGTGGTGAAGGATACGCTAAATACCTCAGGATGGACCACTAGAACAGGCACCAAACACGCCAAATCACGAAAACTGCGTGGACCTGTGAGCTCGTAGCGAATTCTAGAAGAGCGGCAACAAACCCGAAAGGTCACTACGCTCACCCGACGCATCCAGCGCACCGGCACTCACCGCCTGCGCCCACGAACAGGCACCCAGAACCAGCGCCGCCCACACGAGCGGACGCGCCTCCACAACGGACGGGGGAGTGCCGCGCGTATGGCGGGGGCCAGCAATACACTGAGTCACACCCAGCGGGGGTACACGCACCTCCACACTATTGCCGGGGGCGAGGGTTGCCAGCTCCTCCAAGGTGAAGCGCACAAAGGTCGCACGCACCGAGCGGGGGAGCGCGGCAAACGCCTGCTCCACCTCGGCGCTGTTCAGCAGGTACTCGCCTTGGGCATGCACATCTGCAGGCTCGCCGGCTGCCGCACGCTGCGCCTCAAAGAAAGCACGCACTTCGCGTACCGCCGCCATGCCGTCTGCTTCGGAAGTTTTACGTCGAATCGCCACGATTAGTCCTCTTCCGGGGCGCCGGGAACCAGACCCTCGCGGGTGAAAAGCTCCTCATACACACGCAGCTCGCCCACCTCAACCGGCTTGCCGTCCACGTAGCCGCCGGTCACCGGGTGAACCACCAGCGCGAGTAGGCGCTCGCATTCCTCGGCGCTCAGGTAGCCGCCAGCGGCGAGAGCACGCAGAGCCACGGCGTACATGGCGCGGTGCGAACCGTCGCTCATCTTCACCACCACGGATGCGCCCGAACGCAGACCAATGCAGAGCACGCCCTCCGCACCGCCCTTGACGATCGCGTCCAGTTCTTCGCTGAGCACGGTGTCGGGGGAGCCGGGTGCCTGAATCAGCTCGGGGTAATCCACCATGGCGGTCGCGACCGTGGAGGCGCGCGCATCCGCGCCGAGGTTGCGGATTGCCGCACCCAGGGTCGAGTAGGCGCGTGCGGCACCGGCCAGGGAGACGGCGTGCACGGGCGCACCGCAGCCATCAACGCCGATAGCGGCTACGGGCTCGCCGGTGAACGCCTCAATTTCTTCGGTGATGACCTGCTGCAGCGGGTGGGCGGGGTCGAGGTAGTTGTGCAGAGTCCAGTCCTGCGAGCCCTCTTCGAGGTCGCCGCGCTCAAGCTTGGCGGTGCACGCCCACAGGAATGCGGCGTGCTTGCCGGAGCAGGGGTGCGCCAGGGCAGTAGCGGCAAGGTTCGCCTGAACCATTGCCTGGCGTGCCTGCTTGTCGGAGGGGAGCGTGGGCTTGAGCGCCAGGTTTGCCGGGGTGAGCGGGTTGGCTTCGGTGCTGCCCTGGGTGAGTACGTCCTGCACGGCGCGCATCTGCTCGAAGGTGCCTCGATGCGAGCCGCAGGCGATGGCGACCTGGGAGCCGCGCAGGGGTGCGCCCGCCTTCATGGATCCGATGGCCTGCAGCGGCTTGGCGGCGGAGCGCAGGTAGAAGGGCTCGTGAATGTCGCCGAGGGCAAGCTGTACTTCGCCGTCGGGGCCCAGCAGGATGAGGCGGCCGCGGTGGCGTGCCTCAATGAAGTTGTTGCGGGTGAGCTGCGCGAGTTCTACGTCGAAGGTGCTGCTGTGGTCGGTGGTGTGAGTGGTTGCCTGTGGGGTGGTGCTGTTGGTCATTCTTCTAGTTTAAACGGGGCGTGCGGCTTGACCCTATTTGTCTCTGGTGGCGCGGAGCTAGGATGGGCTGGCACCGTCGAGGGAGAGCCCTGTGAAGAGATTCACGTTTACTGCGAGTTGAAGCTATGAGTAATTCATTTTTATAATTGAAGTGTGCTCAAGCGCAACGGGTAAGACTAAGGTAAGTGAGCGAGGCGCAGCCCGCACGAACCGAAAAACCCAGCACCGCATAGGACCGACCACGATTGACGCCCGACGAACCATTCTGGCGCCTCGACGTACCGCCTCATGAACATGGCGATGACCAAGGCAGCGGCAGATGAGCAAAACCCCACCCCGTCAATCGATGAGCTATGAGTGTATCCACGGTTCATCATCTCTGACATGCCCCAATATGCAGTCTGAGAACGGGCGTAATGTATCCAGTACGCAATTGATGCAGTCCCGGGGCCTCTATATCTAGGCGAAACTAGTTAGACGTGACCCGGTACGAGTATGCATCGCTTAATGCCCCTTACCCCTCAACTCACTCTTGATTGGTGAGCGGCAAACCATGTAAAGGAGTACATCCATGGCAGAGCAGAACAACACCTCCGCAAACACCTCCGCACAGAACGTCTCCCCCAAGGGTGGCGTGGGCGTGGATTCTGAATTCCACGCAAAGTTCTTCCCCATCCTGGCTCGCGTTGCTTCTGTGACCGCAGTGCTCATGTATGTCTTCTACTTCCCGCAGATTATCGGTAACCTGAACGGTCACAAGGGTGACTGGATCCAGCCGCTGGTCGCTGCGGTGAACTGCACCCTGTGGGTTCTGTACGGTCTGTGGCGCCCCAAGAAGGATGTTCCGATTATCATCGCGAACCTCCCGGGTATTGTCTTCGGTGGTGTGGCTGCCATTACCGCCCTCATCTAGTGCTTTTAGCTTGATTCGGTAGCTTCGGTTACCGCGCTGTGCGGCTCTTCTCTAGCGTGCATTCTTACGAATGTGCCGCTACATGAGAAGAGCCGCATTTTTAGTGAGCCCAGCTCACGTTTTTAGAGTGATACCGGGTACCCTGAATAGCATGAAGGTTTTGGTACTGGGCCCCGGCGGCCGCGAACACGCAATTATTCGAGCGCTTCTGCGCGACCCTGAGGTAACCGAGGTGCACAGCGCCCCCGGCAACGCCGGCATTGCCCAGGATGTTCCCGTCCATGCAATTGATGCGAATGACCCCGCCCAGGCAACCGCCCTGGCACGCGAACTGAACGCCGACCTGGTCGTTATTGGCCCGGAGGCGCCGCTGGTCGCCGGTGTTTCTGACGCACTGCGTGAGGCGGGTTTTGATGTTTTCGGCCCCTCCGCAGCTGCCGCTCAGCTGGAGGGTTCTAAGGCTTTCGCTAAGCAGGTCATGGAAGAGGCTTCCGTGCCGACTGCCCGCGCTTACGTGGCAACGAATGCTGCTGAGGCGCAGGCTGCCCTGGACGAGTTCGGTGCACCCTATGTGGTGAAGGACGACGGCCTGGCAGCAGGTAAGGGCGTTGTGGTGACCGAGGACCGCACCGCAGCACTGGAGCACGCTCAGGCTTGCTTCAACGCTGGCGGTACCGTGGTCATCGAAGAGTTCCTGGACGGCCCCGAGGTGTCCCTCTTCGTCATTTCTGACGGTAAGAACGTTCTGCCGCTGTCCCCGGCTCAGGACTTCAAGCGCATTTTTGACAACGATGAGGGCCCGAATACCGGCGGTATGGGCGCCTACACCCCGCTTCCCTGGCTGCCCGAGGGCTTCGTGCAGGAGGTCGTGGAGAAGGTTGCCCGCCCGACCGTGGCTCGTATGGCTGAGCGCGGCACCCCGTTCGTGGGTGTGCTCTTCTGCGGCCTGGCTGTGACCAGCCGCGGCGTGCGCGTTATCGAGTTCAACGCCCGCTTTGGCGACCCGGAAACCCAGGCGGTTCTGGCGCGTCTGCGCACCCCGCTGGGTCAGCTGCTGCGTGCGGCTGCTCGCGGTGAAATTTCTGAGGGTACCGAGCTGGATTGGGATCCCCGCACCGCAGTGGACGTGGTTATGGCTGCTGAGAACTACCCTGACACTCCCCGCAAGGGTGATGTTATCTCCGGTCTGGATGAGGCGAATGCTCTGGAGGGCGTGCACGTGATTCACGCGGGTACTGCCGCATCCGAGGAGGGTGTGCTGACTGCTGGCGGTCGTGTGCTGGCTGTTGTGGCGCTCGGTGAGAACCTGGGCGCTGCCCGCGCCGCCGCCTACGAGGGTGTTCGCGCTATCTCTTGGGCTGGCGCGCAGTACCGCACCGATATCGCGCTGAAGGCTGTGGAGAATCGCATCCAGATTCCCGCCCCGCGCGGCTAAAACCTAAGGTGACCGGCTTCCCCGCTTGAGGGTGGGGGAGCCGGTCGCTTCTTTGCCACTCGCTTCTTAGCTTTGTGCCGCCTCAGCTTTTCCCGGGTTCATTTCCTCAGCTCGGGGTGCTGTCGGCGGCGACCGGGGTAGGTTGGGCTCTCAAGATTGTGCCGTATTGATGACTGATGGCACTATCGGGAGCCGCGCCTGTCGCGGTATTGTAATTACACAGACTTTTTGCATCCACATCACACCACCTCATCAGGAGAAATTCTCATGACTTCTCGTTCTAACCCCGTGGAAATCCCGGGCTGGACTCACATTTATTCCGGCAAGGTCCGCGACCTGTATGTTCCGAATGAGGAACGTTTTGACGCTACCGGCTTGACCGTCAATGATGACGCTGAGCTGCGTGCCGGTTCGGTCATGGTTGTCGCCTCGGACCGTATTAGCGCTTTTGACCGTATTCTGCCCACCGAGATCCCGGATAAGGGCAAGATTCTGACTCAGATGTCCCTGTGGTGGTTTGAGCAGCTCAAGCAGGTTCCGAACCACGTGCTGTCCACTGATGTTCCGGATGTTGTGGCTGGTCGCGCGATGATTTGCCGTTCGCTGAACATGTTCCCGGTGGAGTGCATTGTGCGCGGTTACCTGACTGGTTCGGGCTTGGCGGCGTATAACGAGACCGGTGAGATTGCTGGTGTAAAGTTGCCTGCGGGTCTGGTGGATGGTTCCCGCCTGGACACCCCGATTTTCACTCCGACCGGTAAGGCTGAGGTGGGTGAGCATGATGAGCTGGTGACCCGTGAGGAGCTGTACGCTGAGGTGGGTCAGCCGGTGGGTGAGCGCCTGGAGGAGCTGAGCCTGAGCCTGTACACCACTGCCGAGAAGATTGCTCGCGAGCAGGGCATTATTCTGGCGGATACCAAGATGGAGTTCGGTACCGATTCGTACCGCGGCGAAATCACCCTGGGTGATGAGGTGCTGACCCCGGACTCTTCGCGTTTCTGGGATGCGACCCAGTACGAGCCGGGTCGTGCACAGCCGAGCTTCGATAAGCAGTATGTGCGTGACTGGCTGCGTTCCCCGGAAGCGGGTTGGGACGGTTCGGATAACGTGCCGCACCTGCCTGAGGAGGTTGTGGAGAAGACTCGTGCCCGTTACGTTGAGGCGTATGAGCGTCTGACCGGCACGAAGTTCTAAACTCAATATTTCGGACCGAATAAGTCTTTGAGATAGCTAAAGGGCGGTGCCCCGGAAGGTCATTCTTCCGGGGCACCGCCCTTTAGCTATGTGGGGTTATGAGGTTGAGTGGCACATCCTAGCCGGCGTGAATGTTCTCGTGGCACAAATCCTCGTGCAGAATATCCCGCGCCGGATGCTGCCGCGCCCGCTCCTCCGCTGCACGGTCAGACAGCGAATAGAACCACGTAATATGCTCGCACACCCGCTCGTAGGCCGCCTGCTCATCGTGAGAGGCAATCGCCTCAATAATGCCGTAATGCTGCCGCTGCAGCGTGCGCTTGACCGCCTCCCAATCCTTCAAGAAAGGAACCGCCTCCTGCACATAACTCATTGTCGCCATGTGCAAAGAGTCAATCACCGTATCAAGCACAATATTGCCGCCGAGCTTCGACAGCTCATAGTGAAAACGCGTATCGCAGAAATGGAAGCGCTCATCGCTGATCTGCTCATCCATCTCCGCCAGATGCACGCGCGCCCGCTCCAGCGCCGCCGCACGCTCCGGTGTGTCCGGCGCGGCAGCCGCCGCACGTGCCGCGGGGCCCTCCAGCAGCAGGCGGGTTGAGACAACGTCCTTCACCGGCAGGCTGCGGGTCGCAATGTGCATGCGCAGCGCCCAGCTGAGCGCATCCGACGGCTCAGAAATGATAATCGCGCCCGACTTCGGTCCCGAACCCGTGCTGGAACGAATCAGACCCAGCGCGTTCAAAACCCGAAGGCCCTCACGGACCGAGGGGCGGGAAATACCGTGCCGTGCCGCCAGCTCACGCTCGGAGGGGAGCTTATCGCCCACACGCAACTCACCCAGGCGCAGGCGCCGCTCAAAGGTCTCCAGAATGATGCTGTAGCTGCGGTCCGCCAGAATCGGCTGGCGCTCAACCACAGGGGGCGCCTCTGCAGGCTGGGTGTCGTCAAAAG
Source organism: Rothia sp. HMSC073B08 (assembly GCF_001812975.1). Taxonomy (NCBI): domain Bacteria; kingdom Bacillati; phylum Actinomycetota; class Actinomycetes; order Micrococcales; family Micrococcaceae; genus Rothia; species Rothia sp. HMSC073B08. Next base: position 60,246 of record NZ_KV811048.1, read on the forward strand.
AACGAGGCATACTCTCTCCTGATAACGAGGCGGATAACGAAAAGAAGTCTCGACTCAGCATGTTCTCCCAAACTATTGGGGCAACCTATCGAGTCATAAGGGGCATAAAAAGCGGGGCGGCGATACCGGAAAGGTACGCCGCCCCGCTGTGGCCTCCGGTCAAACCGGGGCGAATGTCCTACTGTTCGTGAAGCGGATGCTTCAGGAACTCTCTAAAACCTGAGCTTCAGATTAGGGAATCATGAAGGACAGCACGTTGGTCTGCAGGAAGACCAGGACGCAGACGAACAGGAGCATAGCGAAGGACCAGGGGAGGACAGCCTTGAGGATGTCGGATTCCTTGCCTTCCATGTCCACGGAGGTAGCAGCAATAGCCAGCGACTGCGGGGAGATCATCTTACCGACCACACCACCGGTGGTGTTAGCAGCCAGCATGAGCTCGGGGGTTGCGCCGTGGATACCTGCGTGCTGCAGGTTCTCAGCAGCAGACACCTGCAGCTTGGAGAACAGTGCGTTCGCGCTGGTGTCCGAACCGGTCACAGCGGTACCGATCCAGCCCAGAGCCGGTGCGAGGAACGCGTAGACGGTGCCCAGGCCTGCCAGGAAGGTACCCATAGCAATGGTCTGACCGGAGAAGTTCATGACGTATGCCAGTGCCAGAACCGAAGCAATGGTCAGGATGGACCAGCGCATGCGGTAGACAACGGAACCGAACTCGGTGAAGATTGCCGGGAACTTGAAGGCGTAGCGGCCCTTCTCGTTGAAGAAGAAGTAGACGACAGCAACAACCAGACCGGAAATGATCAGCAGGGTGCCGGGGTTGGACATCCACGCGAAGTTGTAGACAGCGTCCTTGACGGGCTTGCCGTCAGCGGTGACGAGGCGGGAGCTCAGAGCCTGGATATCAATCTTGATGACGAAGCTCTTCAGCCATGCCTTCAGGCCAGCGTGCAGGTTAGCAACACCGAAGATTGCAACGACGATGACGTAGGGCAGCAGTGCCATCCAGACGCGAACGGCGGGCAGAGCTTCCTTCTCTTCAGCCTGTGCGGGCAGACCGTAGCGTTCACGAACGCCTGCGACGCCGCGCGGCTTCCAGAACTGCAGGAAGATCACGGCAACGCCCATGGAGACGATGCAGGCAACAACGTCGGTCAGGTTGTATGCGGGGGTAGCGGCGGTGACCCACTGTGCGATAGCGAAGGAAACGCCGATGACCAGTGCGGGCAGCCAAGCGTCCTTCAGGCCCTTCATGCCGTCGAGGATGACGAGCAGGATGAGCGGAACGAGCATTGCCAGGAACGGAGCCTGGTGACCAACGATGGTTGCGATAACGTGTGGGTCCTTGCCGCCAACGTCAGCTGCGGTGGTAATCGGGACAGCAACTGCGCCGAATGCCACGGGTGCGGTGTTAGCGATCAGAACGGTGACAGCAGCCTTAAGGGGCTTAACGCCCAGGGAGAGAATCATGGTTGCGGTAATTGCAACGGGAGCGCCGAAGCCAGCCAGTGCCTCGAGCAGACCGCCGAAGCAGAATGCGATGAGGATAGCCTGGATGCGCAGGTCGCCGCCGCCGAGGCGGTCGAAGACGCGGCGCAGGTCTTCAAAGCGGCCGGAGAGAACGGTGAGCTGGTAGAACCAGATTGCACCGAGGATAACCCAGCAGATGACCAGGCCGTAGATGCCACCGCGGACGGCGCTCAGACCGGCGAGGTCAGCGGGCATGTGGAAGCCCAGCGCTGCTACGAGGATAGATGCTGCCAGTGCCACGAGTGCGGACCAGTGGGCGCGTGCCTTAACGCCCAGTAGCATCACAAAGAAGGTGAGGAGGGGAATGGTTGCCACGAGCGCGCTGAGGCCGAGGCTACCTCCCACTGCATTGGTTACAGCGGTATAAGTTTCCACTGGAACTCCTTTGGTTCAGGGTGTGTTTTGTGTGTGGTCAGACCATAGATAATTCTGTGGGGAACGAGTCATTGTTCCCTGCATGGGGATGTGGTCAGACCATTGATCGCATGTTTAGAAGAGTACCGGATAATGTGGTGTTTCACCAAAAGTGACCTGACTCATTTTTGTGGAAGGCGACCGGAACCTGGGCTCGCTTCCAGTGAAACTGCCGAAATATTGCGGTTCTGATAGTTAATTCCAGGTTCTGAAACTCGAATATTTTCAGATACATCACGAGTTGGGTGTATGGGTCATTGGTTTACCCAGGGGAGAGTCTTCATTTGGACGCATATACCCGAAAAGAATGTTGTTTTAAAAAGGAAAAGCCCCATAAAACAACCATAAAATCTTCAGAACGGCGGATTTCTAGGGGGTTTATGGTCCACTTCTGTGTGTTTGATAAATGTTCAATCTGCGAAAAGAATATAGGGGTCTTACGGGGGGTGCATGGGAGATGAGGTCACATGTACCGGAAGGTAGGGAAATATACCTTAAGGTCAGGTCGACCTAACCGGTTATTTAACAAGGAAAGTATGTGCTATTCCAACTAGAGAAAAGCCGTCCAACGGTGTTAAATGGCTAGAAAGATAAAAGACATCACCACGGTTTCTGATCCCACCGCATCCCACCTCCACTTGGGGCGCGCACATTAGCCGGAACCATCCGGCCCAGCTTCCCCGACTCAATACATCTGAGTCGCTTCTTTGGAAGACCGAACTTGTTCGGACTGTGCCCCGCCTGCCCCAGACGCAGGCGGTGAGACCGAGAAACTCTGAACACAGAGGAAAGGACGGACAAGTCATGCGCATTGCACTCTTCTCCACGTGCATCGTTGACGGCATGTACCCCCGCGTAGCACGCGCCACCGTCGAAATTCTTGAGCGCCTGGGCCACGAGGTTGTCTTCCCCCCGAACCAGACCTGCTGCTCTCAGATGCACGTCAACTCGGGCTACTTCGATGACGGTTACGAAGTCATCAAGAACCACGTTGAAGCTTTCGACTCCTGGGACTGGGACGTAGCTGTTGCACCCTCCGGCTCCTGCGTTGCTTCCCTGCGTCACCAGCAGGCAATGGTCGCACGTAGCCGCGGCGACGAAGCGCTGGCTCTGAAGGCAGAGCAGATTGCTTCCCGCACCTTCGAGCTTTCCCAGCTGCTAATCGACATCCTGGGCATCACCAACGCTGCCGAGCAGCTCGGCTCCTACTTCCCCGAGCACGTCACCTACCACAGCTCCTGCCACGGTATGCGTATGCTCGGCCTGGGCACCCGCCAGCAGGACCTGGTCCGCACCGTCGAAGGCATCAAGTACACCCAGCTCGAGGGCATGGACCAGTGCTGCGGCTTCGGTGGTACCTTCTCCTTCAAGAACGCTGACGTCTCCGGCGCAATGGTCAACGACAAGGCAGACAACGTTGAAGCAACCGGTGCTTCCGTCTGCACCGGCGGCGACTGCTCCTGCCTGATGAACATCGGCGGTGCGCTGATGCGTCGCGGCTCGGACGTTCAGACCATCCACTTCGCTGAAATCCTCGCATCCACCAAGGAAAACCCGCTCAAGATCAACTCCGAGCGTGTTGAGCTCTCGATCGGCTAAGGAAAGATAAGACCTCATGACCGCTATTCAGCTTGGTATGCCCAAGGTCGTTCACTACGGCGAGGGCAACATTTTCGAAGAAACCCCCTTCCCCAAGTACGCGAAGGAAGAGCTCAAGAACGAGCAGCTACGCGCCAACCTGCGCTTCGTGACCCACGCGATCCGTAACAAGCGCGCACGCGTCACCGCAGAGGTGCCCGACTGGCAGGACCTGCGTAACACCGGTGAGTCCGTCAAGAACTACGTTCTGGCGAACCTGCCCGAGCTGCTCGAACAGTTCGAGCGTAACTTCACTGCCGCAGGCGGCCACGTGCACTGGGCACGCAACGCCACCGAGGCAAACCAGATTGCTTTGGACCTGATCCGCGAGCAGGGCGTGGACGAAATCATCAAGATTAAGTCCATGGCAACCGCAGAGACCGGCCTGAACGAATTCCTCGAGGAAAACGGCATCAACGCTATTGAGACCGACCTCGCGGAAGAAATCGTCCAGCTCGGCCACGACCGCCCCTCCCACATTCTGGTGCCCGCAATTCACCGCAACCGCCGCGAAATCCGCGACATCTTCCTGCGCGAAATTGAGGGTATTAACCCGGACATCACCGATGAGCCGGCAGAACTGGCAGAGGCATCGCGTAACCGTCTGCGTAACAAGTTCCTGAACACCACCGTGGCAGTCTCCGGCACCAACTTCGGTATTGCTGAGACCGGTACCCTGACCATCGTGGAGTCCGAAGGTAACGGCCGTATGTGCCTGACCCTGCCCGACACCCTCATTACCTTCATGGGTATTGAGAAGATTCTGCCCACCTTCCAGGACTACGAGGCATTCCTGCAGCTGCTGCCCCGCTCCTCCACCGGTGAGCGCATGAACCCCTACACCTCCATGTGGACCGGTGTGACCCCCGGTGACGGCCCGCAGAACATGCACGTCATCCTCATTGACAACGGCCGTACCGCTGTTCTGGCTGACGAGCTCGGTCGCCAGGCACTGCGTTGCATCCGCTGCTCCGCTTGCATGAACGTGTGCCCCGTGTACGAGCGCGCAGGTGGTCACGCCTACGGCTCCACCTACCCGGGCCCCATCGGCGCGATTCTGTCCCCGCAGCTCTCCGGTATCGAGGCTGCAGAGAACAACTCCTTGCCGTACGCATCCTCCCTCTGCGGCGCATGCTACGAGGTCTGCCCCGTGAAGATTAACTTCCCCGAGGTCCTCGTGCACCTGCGCGCTAAGGACGTCGAGTCCAAGCACGCTATCCGCGAGTTCGAGGGCAACAAGAAGGCTCCCTTCTCGCAGATGGACGGCATGATGCTCGGTGCGAAGAAGCTCTTCACCTCCGGCAAGATGATGTCGATTGCAGAGCGTGGTCTGCCCATGTCCCGCCTCATTACCGGCCGCAAGCACAAGATCACCGCTGTTCCCGGTATCGTCGGCGGCTGGACCGCTTACCGCGACATCCCCGAGCCCCCCAAGGAATCCTTCCGCAACTGGTGGAAGAAGGAGAAGGGTCAGGCTCCGGCACGCGATAACGCACAGCGCGTTGACATTCAGGCCCTCATCGAGGCTAACAAGGGTAAGGCAGCTGAAGCGGCTGCAAACGCTAAGGCTGCTCAGGAAGCCCGTGAAGCTAAGGAGAACAACTAATGTCCTCTGCTAAGGAAGATATCCTCGCACGTATCCGCTCGTCCCTGGCTGACGCACCCGTCGCCCCCGAGCCCGTACGTAACTACCGCCGCGTCAGCGAGCTGAACGAAGAGCAGACCATTGAGATGCTCGTCGACCGCCTCATTGACTACAAGGCAAATGTGTTCCACGCGAACAAGGAGAACATCTCCGAGGTCATCGCAGAACGCCTGGGTGAAAAGTCCACCTACGTGGTTCCCGAGGGCCTGAACATGGAGTGGCTGCCGGCTGACACCGCTGACCGCAAGCGCGTCACCGACTCCGGTAGCACCCTCAAGCCCGGCTGCCTGACCCTGAAGGAACTGGACGCAGTTGACGCTGTGGTGACCGGTTCGACCGTCTCCTGCGCAGAGACCGGCACGATCTTCTTGAACACCAACCCCGATGAGGGTCGCCGCGCCATCACCCTGGTGCCCGACCACCACATCTGCGTGGTGCCCCGTTCCACCGTGGTGGAGCTGGTTCCCGAGTCGATCGAGCGTATCACCTACACCCGCCCCGTGACCATGATTTCCGGTCCGTCGGCAACCAGTGATATCGAGCTGATCCGCGTGGAGGGCGTGCACGGCCCCCGTACCCTGGACGTCATCATCTACGACGCATAAGGTAAAGCGCCAGAAGGCGAACCTCTAAAGAAACCGCCCGAGAGCTAAGGCTCCCGGGCGGTTTCTTTATGCCCTCTTGGCTTCTGCATCTTTCAGAGCAGTAGAGAGCAGCGGAGAAGATAAGCGAACGGTGGCGGGCCCATGTTTCCCGCCACCGTTCTGTGCTTTATAGGGTGGTGTATCGACGGTTAGCGTCGTAGCGCCCCGTGAGGGTGCTTAGGCGCGTGCGTCGAAGTGCTGCAGACCGGAGTCCTCGCGGCTACCGCCCTGGCCATCGCCAACATCGTGGTAGTCCTTGATCCACTCAATCTTCTGAACCCACTTGACCATCTTGTAGCCGTGCATGGAGTCCGCACGCAGACGGAGCGGGCCACCGTACACATCGGGCAGGGGCTTGTCGTTCATGCCCCACGCCAGGATGGTCTCATCTTCCATTGCCATGGAGATGTCCAGGCACTCGTAGTAGGGTTCGGTCGGGCGGCCGTCGTAGGTGTGGCCCACGTGGCCGAAGGAGGTCACCATAACGTAGCGTGCCTCGTCGGTCTTCTCGACCAGTGCGAGAACGTCGCGCAGGCGCACGCCCTCCCACTTGGCGATGCCGGTCCAACCCTGCATGCAGGTGTGCATGGTGATGTTGACTTCCTTGCCCAGCTGCTTGAGCTCGTCAATGCTCAGGGACTTGGATTCCTTCACCAGGCCGCCCAGCTCGAGGCGGTAGTCAACGAACTCGTGCTCCTTCAGGCGGTTCCACTCGGTGCTCTCACGCTCTGTCGGCGGGCGAGTGTTAACCCAGTGGAAGGGCGAGATGTCGGCATCGGTGAAGGTCTTCTTCTGCACCTGACGGGAGGTGATACGGTCCAGCAGGACGTTACGAATCGGCTGGGTCAGACCCCAAATGAAGGTCTGGGTGAATCGCAGGTCGCGCAGGGACCAGTACGAAGCGAAAATCCACAGAGCCACAGCGAAGACAATGCCGCCAATGAGCATGGTGACTGCCTGAGCGAACTGTGCTGCGTCGACCTCGTTGTAGGGCTTGTTCAGCATCATGTGGGCGATGTTGTACTGGGGGTGAACCACGAACACCAGCGCCACGTGAATGACGGTGAAGACGCAGTAGAACGCCATGCCCAGGAAGTGGATGGAACGTGCGGTCTGGCGGTTACGGAAGAGGCGCACGTAGCCGGGGAAGCGGCCGCAGAATGCCGGGCTCATAATCGGGCCGGTTGCAATCATCAGCGGTGCCACGATGAACACCACAGTGAAGTACATAATCTGCTGCAGAGCGTCGTACGGCTGGAAATGCTCAATCGAGGGAATCTGGAAGCCAGCGTAAATCTGGATGGATTCCCACGCCTGCGGGATGATGTCCCAGCTGGTCGGGACGATGCGGCGCCACTGGCCGGTCAGGAACAGCAAGGAGACGTAGACGAGACCGTTAGCAATCCAGATAAAAGTTACAAGAGCGTGCCATGCACGGCCCAGACCAATCTGGGCATTACCGGGTAGGGAGATAAGCGGCGACAGTCGACGCTGGTCGTCGCGGGCTGTGAACTCACCGGGGACAGTCGGAACCTTGTCCTTGGTGAACTTGAGCCACTCGGAACCCGGGGTGCAGTGGTTGTTCCAGTACAGACGGGGGTGAGAGGCGAGAACTTCCCAACCTGAACGAATCAGGAAGCCCATCATAATGAAGTTGATGAAGTGCGTAATTCGGAGCCACGACGGGAAGTCCAGCTCTACGCCACCAGTGCTCGCGGTGAGGAGTAGTTGGTGCATGATATTTCCTTCAGAAATGACTGTGTGTGCAGACAATCGTTAGGATTCAGTGCGAGGCCTTGAGATGCGAGGTTAGAAATAGTTACCTTTCTGAACCATATGATCCTCCTCCATGGTTGGGAGCCGCCGGGGGTATCGTCGCGGATACTCCCGAAAGGGGCGCCTCCCGTGTGTGAGATGGGAGGTGCGCCAGCTCCCGCTGGGGCGGAAGCGACTCTGTGTATGTATGTTGGTTTATGTGTGTTTTAGGGAAATTCCCTGTCCGCTTTCAATTTTATAGGACAAAGTGTCAGTCGTGAAAGCTAAGACACGTCATGTTCTGTAATATTTGCATAAAAAATCCGAATTTAAGGAAGATTCTCATCTTTCCGCGGTTTATAGGGTCTTTCGGGTGCAAAAAACCCACCGCAGCCTCAAGAGGGGATGCGGTGGGTTTTGATTCTATATGTGGGATGCATGTTGGTTTGCAGGGCTTTAACTGCCTGGTATTGTGTGGTTTTATAAATTCAATCCCACATAAGGTTGCGGCGACTGTAAGCGAGATTCTCACTTAAACCGGTTTGTAACCGACCTTGAAACGCCGAAGGCAACCGTACCGTAGCCGCTGCTAGATTTCTGCAGAACCCGTATTTTCCGCAGAACCCTTACGCTTCTTTGCCCCAGCCCGAGAGGCTGCTCGGGACGCAACGCTAGAACCAGCGGAAGCGCCCGTAGCCTCGGCAGAGCCGGGCTGAGCATCAGCCGGGGACTCAGAATCGGGCTGGGACTCAGAATCAGGCTGGGTTTCGGAATCAGCCTGCGACTTCAAACGAACCACCGGAATCATGCCCGTGGCAAGCTTCGCCTGCGCATTACGCTGAGCCTTCAACGCATTCATCTGCTCCTTACGGCTCGGCTCCTGCTGAATCGGCTGACCAGAACCAAACGCCTGACGAATACCCAACGCCCATAGCGGGAACAGCAGAACCGTCAGCGCGCCGCCGGCAACCAGCAGCGACGCCGTGGACTCCTCCAAAAGATCCGAACTGGTCGCAACCTCCGTCACCGCCACAATAATCGGCAGACCCGCAGCCGAATACAACGCCAACTGCGCCTTCTGTGCGCGAGTGGTCAGACCCGAACGGGTATCGAAGAAATGCTCCGCCAAAAGAACCGGAACGCCGCGGCACAGCAGAATACCCACCACCACGGCAAGCAGACCCAAAGGCTTAGCCACCACAGCAGAGACATCAATGCCCATACCGCTAACCACAAAGAACAGCGGAATCATGAACGTAAAACCAACCACCTCAAGGCGGCGAGTCATCATATGCAAAGCCGCCGGAGGGGTCAGGGTACGCAGAATAAGGCCCGCCGCAAAGGAACCGAGCACCGCATCCAAATCAAAGAGGGCAGTGCACATGATTAGGGTCGCCAGCAGGAACATGGCAAGACGCAGAACCGTCTGACCGGTCGTATTCGCCTCCGCAGCCATAATCTGACGCAGACCCGGCACATGCGCAAACAGACGGTGAGGAATCAGCGCCACAATCACCGCCACCACCATAAACGCCAGCAACACCACAAACGCCATGCCCGGCGAACGCGAAGACAGCAGTAGTGAAATAGCGAAAATCGGCAGAAGCTCACCCACGGCACCGTGCACCAGCACCGCATTACCCACCGGTGTGCCGGCAGCACCGTGAGACTTCAACATCGGCAATAGCGTGCCCAAGGCCGTGGAACTCAACGCCACGCCCACCGCAATATACGTATTCAGCTCATGCGAGAACGACGTAATAACCGCCGCACCCGTCATACCCAGAGCAAAGCACACCACCCACGTGGCAATAGCGCTATAACCCTGACGGCTACGCAACGACGACACGTTAATCTCAAAGCCCGCAATCAAAAAGAGCATGCCCAGACCAAGCTCCTTCAGCAGCGGGATACCGCCCTCACTGCTGGCAAGGTTGAGCATATTCGGGCCGATGAGCAGACCAAAAATAAGCAGGAAGACCACATCAGGGATCTTCTTGCCCGTCAGACGCGAAAGAATCGGGGACAGCAACGCAACCAACGTAATCCAGAAAATGGACACAAACTGGCCGCTATCGTGGCTCGAACCTTCCGACAGAGTCGTACCCGAAGCAAGAAGAGCACCAGAAGCCCACAAATCCGTCAAGAAAAGCGGGGAAAAAGTCGAAAACATAAAACCTCAACGTGGTGTGTGCAGGTGGGGCGCGTTTGAGACAGCGAACGGGGCGAAAATATGCGCCCGCCGGATTGCCCCACCTTTAAGAACGTACCAATGGTACACACCTAACCTCGTGCAACAACACTTGAACAGCACGTATCGAGCGCCTGAACACCGAAAATAACCGCACGAGGAAACCACATGAGAGCAAAACCTCCGCGCCACCACCCGAGCAGCCGTTACACTTAACACCTATGCCAGCGCATCCGGCTCACACCACCGGACGCGGCAGATACCCCGGCAGGGCACACCCCCTGGCAGGGCGCACAGACTCTCAAACACGGCACTACAAGGAGCGAGGACATGGCAGCAGGGCGCACACAACCCATCCCCACCGTCAGCAGCGGGGCACGCGCCGCCTCCCTCGGAGGCACCCGACGCGACCTCGGGCTCGACCTCGCCCGCGCCTTCGCCGTGCTCAGCCTGCTCATCCCCTTCGGATACTGGCTGCAACTAATCCCGGTGTCCTGGAAATTCTGGATCCCTCAGACCCTCGTACCGGCTGAACCGCTCTTCGCCGCAATCCTGGGTGCCGCCGCCTGGCGCTACGCCCGCACCGCAAACTTTTCGCAGTTCTTCGCCGGAACCATCGTGCGATTCCTCGCGCTACTTCTGCTGGGCGTGGCACTCATGCAGGGTGCCACCTACCTGCCGCAAGCCGGAGTGACCGTACCGGCGCAGGGCTTCAGCTACTCTCTGCCCTTCGACATGCTCGTGCACCTGGCGCTACTCACCCTGCTCACCCTATTCATCGTGCACCTGCCCCTGTGGGCGGTCGCCGTGCTGGCGGTGGTCACCAGCCCCTTCATCACCTGGACCTACACCCTCCTCATGGACGTAGCCGCACACGCCGACCAGTGGACCGCTACCCAGCTACCCTTCCTCGCAAGCCACGGCGTCAACCACGCCCAAAGCGCCCAGCTCATCTGGGTCATGTGCCTGGGCATCGTGCTCGTGCGCCTCTACGACAACCTGCAGGCAAAGCTCGCAATCCCCGTAGTACTCGCCGTGCTGGCGCTCGCCGTCTACCGCACCTTCAACCCCTACACCGAGCTCGGCTTCCTCAACAGCCCGCAGGTGCTGCTAACCCTAAACCTCGCGGCAACCCTCTACTTCTGGGCCGAATGCGCGCGCCTGCTCTCCGCACAGGCGGGAATGCTCACCCCCATCGCCCGCCTGGGCCAGATGTCGCTGAGTGCCTCCATTGTGCTGAGCGGAATCATCATCTACGCCGGACCCACCATCAAGGCATTCACCGTCGGCGAGCACTACGTCGCCACCGGAGGCTGGGGCACCGCCGTGTACTGGAGCGCCTTCCTGCTGCTCGGCGCCGCAATCGCCCTGGGCTTCTGCACCCTCTGGTCACGCATGGCACGCTCCATTGCCGGACGCGGCCCTCTAGAGGCGATTCTCGCCCTCATCTCCGGGCGCGGCTAACCGAACTGAACTCAACGTGAAAGCGGCCCCCTCCCTGCGTTCCTGCGCGGGGAGAGGGCCGCTTTTATACACTCAAACTGCGCAGCAAAAATACTGCGGGTACGACAAAGCCCCGGTCCAGAGGACCGGGGCTAGTTGTCGGGATGACAGGATTTGAACCTGCGACCTCGTCGTCCCGAACGACGCGCGCTACCAAGCTGCGCCACATCCCGATGTTGACCTATCAGCGAATACCGTAGGCAACTCACCTAGGATAACCCAAAAAAATTCAGAACGCAACACAACGGCACACCACCGGTCGGGGGAGAGGCAAATAAAGTTCCTAGGCTTCAGCCTCCTGAACCTGATTCAGCTCATCCCAGGAGGCGTACATCGCCGCAAAACGACCGCCGGAGGCAATCAGTTGCTGCGGGGAGCCATCCTCCACCACGGAGCCCTCATGAATCACCAGCACACGATCAGCACCCAGAACTGTCGAGAGGCGATGCGCAATCACCAGCGCCGTACGCCCCGCCAACACGGTTCGCAGCGCCGCCTGCACCGCACGCTCACTCGGGATATCCAGCGAAGCCGTCGCCTCATCCAGAATCAGCACCCGCGGATTCGCCAAGAACACGCGAGCAAACGAAACCAGCTGACGCTGACCCGCCGACAGGGTAATACCGCCACGGCCCAGCTGTGACTCGTAGCCGTCACGCAGACGCTCAATGAACGCGTCAGCACCCACCGCCTTCGCGGCAGCCTTCACCTGCTCATCGGACGCCTGCGGGTTACCCATGCGGATATTCTCCAGAATCGACGCGGAGAACAGGAACACCTCCTGGGTCAGCATGAGCACCTCACGGCGCAGCTGCACATCCGCCAACTGGCGGACATCCACGCCGTCAATACGCACCTGACCGGACGAAACATCGTAAAAACGAGCCACCAGCTTAGCGATCGTCGACTTACCGGCACCCGTAGCACCCACCAGCGCCACGGTCGTACCCGGCTCAATGCGCAGGCTCGTCTCCTTCAAAGCGTGACGATCCGACGTGTACCCAAAGACCGCCGAATCCAGCTCCACCAGAGCACCCTGAACTTTGCCGGACGTGCCCGCAGCGGTACCGGTAGCAGACTCTACAGCGCGCTCATGCGGATGCTCCGGCTCAGCAACCTCCGGCTCCTCAGCCAAGAACGACGACAGCTTCTCCAGCGCGGACATCGCCGACTGGAACATGTTGTAGAACTCAGAAAGCTGCATGACCGGCTCAAACACACGGTTCGCGTAAATCACCAGCGCCAGCAGGGTACCGATCTGCATGGTGCCGCCCAGCACCGCATAACCACCCAGCACCAACGCACCGGCAATAAACACATTGCCCAAAAGCATCAGCACGGGTGAGTAGACGCCGAAAATCTTAATGGAATCCATCACCGCAAGGCGGTAACGCTCCGACGCCTGAGCGTACTCATAACGCATCTGCGCCTCCGCACCAAACGCCTTCACCGCACGGATACCCGTAAAAGTCTCCACAAAACGGCTCGTCAAATGCGCAGACTCGGTACGCATCGTACGGAAAACCGGCACCGCCGTCTTCTGGAACCAGCGCGTCAAGAAGTAAATCGGCACGCCCATGACCAGCATGAACAGGCCAATACGCCAATCCAGAAGGAAAATAGCGACCGCAGAAATCACCATGGACAGCAAGGTAATCGCCAACTGGCTGATGCCGCTATCCAAGAAGCTGCGGACCGTATCAATATCGCTGGTTAAACGCGAAATGACCTTGCCCGAGGTGTACCGCTCATGGAACGACACGCTCAGCAACTGCGCGTGACGGAACACCCGCTTACGCAGGTACACCACCACGCCCAGCGACACGCGCACCGTGTACGCCACGTTGACCCACGAAAAAATCGCGGTCACCGCGGTAGCCACCACAAAAAACGTCAGCAGGGTCAGTAGGGGAGAAACGTCACCCTGCTTGAGTGGCTCAATGGAACTATCCAGGACGCGGGCAATCAGAATCGGCGCAACCGCCGAGGAACCCGAGACCAAAAGCACTGAAATAATCGACAGAGCCAACGCCCCACGGTGCGGGCGCAACATCTGGCGCAGCAGAGCCATCGAGCGTTCACGGGTCTCCGCGCGCTCCTGCGGGCTCATCTGCTCCCGCGGCTCCGCCGGACGATGATGGGCCATTAGCCCTCCTCCATCGTCATCAGCTGACGGTACTGCTCCGAAGAGTCCATCAGCTCAGCGTGAGTGCCTTCGGCGACCACGGCACCATCAACCATCAGTAGCACACGGTCCGCCAACGCCACGGTGGAGGGGCGGTGCGCCGTCAACAGGGTCGTAGCGCCGCCCAGGCCCTCCAGACCCTCACGCAGACCGGTAATAATACGCTCCTCTGTGTTCACGTCCAGCGCCGAGAACGGGTCATCCAGCAGCAGCACGGAGGGGCGCTTCGCCAGGGCACGTGCCAACGACAGACGCTGACGCTGACCACCCGAAAGGCTCAGACCCTCCTCACCAATGACGGTATCCAGACCCTGCGGAAGCTCCGCCACGAAATCGCACGCAGCCAGCTGTAGCGCGGTCTGGAGGGTCGCCTCCAGCTCTTCTGCGGCGGGGTAGTCCTCATCCTCGGTGCCGCGCTCGTACTGTTCAGCAACGCCCATCAGCACGTTCTCGCGGACCGTGCCGGAGAAGAGCACCGCCTCCTCAAAGACGAACGCGGTCTGGGCGCGCACCTCCTCAATGGACATTGCGGCGGCATCTCGGGTGCCAAAACGCAGGGAACCGGAGGTCGGCTCGTAGAAACGCGGAACCAGCGACAGCACGGTCGACTTGCCGCTACCGGTTGCACCCACCAGCGCCAGAATCTCGCCCGGGAAGACCTTGAAGTTTACGTCCTTCAGCACGGAAACCTCGGGTGCCTTCACCTCAGAGTTTGCGCCGGTATCCTCTGCAGAAACAGGTGCTTCGGCAGCATCGTAGCTGAACTGAACGTGATCGAAAGTGACAGATACTGCGCCACCGCTGGGGTACTGCATAGTTTCCTTCCCGGAGCCGCCCTCGGCAGACACTCCAGCTAGTGTTGACGAATCAGAAGCACCCTGCGGATGCTCGGGCCCAGACATAGCCGCGGAGCCACGAACCAGCGGCACCGCCTCAAAGCCGGGCTCGTCCATGACCTCGTTGTGGCGTTCCAATGCCACCTTATAGCTCAAATAGGCAGACATCAGCGCGGTCGAGCGCGTCACGTGGCTGAGCACGGTCGTCTGTACCGCAAAGTAGGCGGTCATCGCGCCCAGGCTCAAGGTGCCCGCCGCAACCTGCGAAGCGCCCACAGCCAGCGCCACCGCCGTGGAGATACCCACAATCAGGCCCTGGTACAGGGCAACACGAGCCACCAGCATCGACCTGCCGTACTCGCGCGCCTGCAGGGCGTCCACCGACTTGGAATATTCCTGAATCTGCTCGGGGGAGCGGCCCAGCGCCTTAATCACGCGGATGCCGCGTACAGACTCCTCAATACGGGTGGAGAGATCACCCGTCATCTGCTGAATCTCATGCGAGGCGCGGTAGTACTTGCGGGTGAAGTTCACCAGTGACAGCACCAGAATCGGCACGGTCACCACGAACACCAGCGCGAGCGACGGCGAAGAACGTAGCATGAAGAAGCCACCGACCAGGAACATCACCACAACAGTCAGCATCTGAACAATACCGAAAGACAACCAGCGGCGAATCGTCCCCAAATCGCTCATGGAGCGGGTCAGCAACTGACCGGAGGGCCAACGATCCAGCAGAGAAAGCGGGGCACTGAGCAGGCGGTCAAAAAAGTTCATGCGCATGGACAGCTCAATCGTGGAGGTCGGGTCCACAATCAGCCAGCGCCTCCAATACATGAAGGAGGCGTGCGCAATGCCCAGCAGAAGCACCAGGCCACCGGCAATCCAGATGGCGCTCTCGGTGGTGCTCTGCGAGAGATGATCCACAATAATCTGCAGTACCTGCGGGATGGAGATCTCAAGGGCACCGGCACCGAACGCCACCAGCAGACCCACACCCCAGCGCACACGAATCGGACGCGCATACGCGGCGAGGGTGCGCGGGGCACGCTGACCGTGCGCATAGTCAATCGGGTCGGGGGTGGGTTCGCTCGCCGTCTCCAAGAAGGGGTTGCGGCGGCGCTTAGTCGTGCTTGCTGTAGAAGCCTCAGACATTAGCGGCGGCCACCTTTCGAAGCGTCGGCTTCACCCTTATCGCGAGCCGTGAGGGTCACCAGGATTGCCTCCGGCGGGCAGAACAGACGGACCGGCGCAAAACGAGAGGTGCCCAAACCGGCAGAAACCTGAACCGGAATACCGGACTGCTTACTGACACCCTTCGCACGCGAAGGCGGCAAATCGCAGTTGCTGACCAGGGCATGACCGCCGGGCAGGCAGACCTGACCGCCGTGCGTATGACCGGCAAAAATAGCCTGCGCGCCGTCCTGCACGAAGCGGTACAGGGTACGCATGTAGGGGGCGTGCGCCACGCCGATACGGACGCTCGGCTCCTGCCCCTCATCGAAGGCGCCGGGGGCGAAGCCGGGGTGTTCATCGTAGCGCAGGTGCGGGTCATCCACACCGGAGAACTCCAGACGCAGACCCTTAAGGTTCAGCGTGTCGTAGCGGTTGACCAGGCCCGTCCAGCCGCGCGACTCGAACGCCTCGTGCATCCGCTCAATGGGCAGTGCTACACGCGAGCCCTCCTCAATCATCTGCGGGGTGCGCGGCTGCCACAGGTAGCGTGCCGGGTTCTTGAAGACGGGCGCGAAATAGCAATTCGAGCCGGGCACAAACACGCCGGGGAAATCCATGAGCGGGTCGAGCGCCTCCAGCAGCGGACCCATACCGTCCACGTGGGAGAGATTATCGCCCGTGTTCATCACCAAATCCGGCTCCAGGGCAGCCAGCGAGTGCATGAAATCAATCTTCTTCTGCTGGCCCGGGATCATGTGCATATCCGAAATATGCAGAATCCTGAAGTCAGGACTACCGGCGGGCAGTACTGGCAGGGACTCGGTGCGGAGCTGAAAATTGTTCAGCTCAATAAAGTGCCCATACGCCGCCGTGGCGGCCCCCAAAGCTGCAGTGGCGGCTACCGCCCCCGCTACCTTCTTCAGGAGCGGGGAGGAGCCGCGTGCGCCCGGGACCGCCACGGGGACGCGGGCGTTGACTGCGTTTTCACACATTATCAATCGCCTTTCAGGCTTCAGCTGATGAGCTGTGATTCTAGCTGTACGACAGAATCTTATCGCTGGGGGTGGTGAAGTCCTTCGTGTTGTACTTCGGTGCGATCGTCTTCATGAACGACTGCCACTGAGCACCGGCGTAGGTCGCACCATCCACATAGTTCAGAACACGACCGTTAATGCCCACACCGTTCAGGGAACGGAAGCCGAGGTTGTTAGAACCAACCCAAGACGCGGTGGACAGGCCACGAGTGTAGCCAACCTGCCAGGTCTGGGAGGAGTTATCGTTCGTACCGGTCTTCGCAGCCGAACCGTTCGGCAGACCAATACCGCGCTGAGAAGCGGAACCGCCAGGCTGGATAACACCCTTCAGAACCCAGCTGACACCGTTCGCGATGTCCGGATCCAGAACCTGCTCACACTGGTTCTGGTATTCCTTCATGGTTTCACCGTTGGTCTTGGTGATCTTCTCGATGGGGCGCGGGGTGCAGTACTTACCCTCAGAAGCGAAGATAGCGTACATGGATGCGCTGGTCAGCGGAGAGATACCGTACTTGGTACCACCAATGTTGGTACCCAGGTCGGGGATGCTGTGCAGCGGTTCGCCGGTACCGTCCAGGGCGTGCATCTTGATGGACAGGTCGTGCACATCGCACAGGTCAAGCTGGGAGAGCATGCCGTACAGGTACGAGTTCAACGACTGGCGAATACCGTACGCCGCGGTGTTGTAGCCTAGGCCACCGTTGAACGCGTTCTTGTAGGACCAGCCGTTCGGCTGACCGGTGTAGTAGTACTTACCGCCCTCGTAGCACTTGGCGTTCCAACCGAAGCTGGTGGGCCAGAACAGCTGGGTACCGTTCACGGTAGCGTTAGCGCCGCGGCCGCTGATGAGCCACTGAGCCAGAATAATCGGTTTGAACGTCGAACCGGGCTGGAAGCCGCGGGTACCACCGTAGGCGCTATCAACGTTGTAGTTGTACTCGGTCTTGGAGTGGTCGTTTGCGTCAGCCGGGGTGCCGAGCTCAGTGTTCTGTGCCATCGCGATGACGCGACCGGTACCGGGCTCAACACTGGTCAGGGCGGAGTTCACGTCGTTCCAGTTGGTTGCTGCGGGCTGGGTGGAGTCCACTGCCTGCTTAGCCGCGGTCTGAGCCTCGGGGTTCAGGGTGGTGATCACCTTCAGGCCGCCACGCTTGATGGCGGTGTTACGCAGCTCAGCGGTTGCGCCGAGGGACTCATCCTGCAGCAGGTAGTTGACCACGTAACGGCAGAAGAACGCCTTGTCGCCTGCCAGGGAGCAACCCTGGGACTTGGTATGGACGTTGAGCTTAATGTCGCTGGCGATGGCGTCGCTGTATTCCTTGTCGGAAATCTTGCCGTCGCGGAGCATGGTGCCCAGAACGATGTCGCGGCGTTCACGGGCAAGTTCGGGGTTCACGGTCGGGTCGTACACGTTCGGTGCCTGCACCAGACCGGCCAGAAGCGCGGACTGCGCCACGTTCAGGTCCTTAGCGGAAATACCCCAGTAGTACTGTGCAGCAGCCTCAACACCGTAGTTCGAACCACCAAGGTTCACGATGTTCAGGTAGCCTTCAAGGATTTCGTCCTTGGACTTGTTCTGCTCCATAGAAATCGCAAGCTTCATCTCGCGAATCTTTGCGGCGTAGGTCTTGTTACCGTTCAGGGTTGCGGTTGCGTCCTCACCACGAGCCACAGCGGAGTCAACAATGAGGTTGTTAACGTACTGCTGGGTCAGGGTGGATGCACCCTGACGGCGGCCGCTGTTGGAGTTAATGATGTTGTTCAGGAACGCACGACCGATACCGATAGCGGAGACAGCACCGTGGTTGTAGAAGTCGCGGTCCTCCACCGAGACGATAGCGTCCTTCATGTGCTGAGAAATCTGATCCAGCTTGACCGGTTCGCGGTTCTCTTCAAAGAAGGTCGCGATTTCGGTTTTGCCGTCAGCAGCGTAAATAGTAGAAGGACGGGAAGAGATGCCATCGGCAATGTCGTTAGGAAGGTCCTGGAACCATGACATCGACGCGTTCGTGACCATACCCAAGCTCACGGCAGGGGGTACGACAATAATTGCCGCAAGGAAACCGGCAATCACGCTGAACGCGAGGAACTGCAAAAAATCTCCCGGGCGGCGACGCGCACGGGTTTTCTTAGATGAAGCCATTCATTCAGTTTATCCCATGAAGCTGTGAGAGGAAGTCCGGTTCGGTACCCCATAGGGACGCGGGGGCTTCAACCCCGAGAATAAAGCCCCCAAAAGCCCCGGACATTGACCGAAACCATAGTGAATCCCTTTTACTTATTCGACCCTGAAAGCTAGTCTAGAGGGTATGAAGAAATGGGAATACGCAACTGTACCGCTGATGATCCACACGACCAAGGCAATCCTCGACAACTGGGGTGAAGACGGCTGGGAGCTCGTAACTGTTCTCCCCGGCGCATCCGCACCTGCTGGCGCAACCCCCGCGTCGAATATGGTCGCTCCGACTCAGGGCAACCCCATCGCCTACTTTAAGCGCGAGAAGGCTGACTAAGAGCAGCGTACCCGGCGGTCACCTCGCTATCCCGGCTCTCCTTTAACTAGGGGAGCGCGGGAATAGATGAGGAAGGCCGCCGGTTAGCCGTTTAACAGCTGCCTGAATATCAGTAGCGTTTAGATTTACGGCATTTCCCCTATCACCGTTTGGGTGCCATCACCCGCCATCCTTCTGGAGTAATCATGACTGAATCCCGTATTGAAGCACGTATCCGCGAACTCGGTTACGAACTGCCCGTAGCACCCGCCCCCGTTGCCGCATACGTTCCCGCGGTGACCTCCGGCTCCTACGTGTACACCTCCGGCCAGCTGCCCTTCGTTGAGGGCGCCCTGCCCGAAACCGGTAAGGTGTCCGACTCCGGTGCTGAAGGCTTCGTGACCCCCGAGAATGCGAAGAAGTACGCGGGTATCAGCCTGCTCAACGCCCTGGCAGCGGTCAAGTCCGTCATTGGCGACCTGGACCGCGTGCAGCGCGTCGTGAAGGTTGTCGGCTTCGTGGCATCCGAGGTGAACTTCACCGCTCAGCCCGCCGTCATTAACGGCGCATCCGAACTGCTCGGCGAAATCTTCGGTGAGGCAGGCCAGCACGCCCGCTCCGCCGTCGGCGTTCCCGTTCTTCCCCTGGACTCGCCCGTAGAGGTCGAGATCATTGTTGAATATGTCTAATCTGTACACCGGCGCGCTGCCGCTGTCTGCTATTCGTGCTGCCCAGGCTCAGCGGGCAGCACAAAGTGGCGCCCAAAAGACGGTGAACGGTATAGACGGTCACGGATCCGGCGAATCACAGGATATCAAGACTCTGCCCCTGCCGGTGCAGGAACGCCGCTTCGGCACCCCCACCCCGGCTGAAGGCGTGGAACGCCCCCGCATGTTTACCGGCCGCCAGTCTGCGGCTAACCCGCGAACCTCCTGCATCCAGCGTCTCTACACGATTCCTGAGTTCATGCGCACCGCAGCCGAAAGTTGGCGTGAAGGCGGTAACGAAGGTGCGACCGGCTGCACGATGCGCCAGGCGGCATCCGTCATTTTTGTGCGCGACGGCGACAACGGCCTCGAAACGATTCTGACCTACCGCCCCGGCAGTTCGCCGTTGGGCGTGGTGGCTTTCCCCGGTGGTACGGCTCTTCCCGGTGATGATGAGGCGGCCTCCTGGGTCGGCCCCGGCGCCGAATACTGGGAAGAACAGTTCCACTTCTCTGACGTAACTCAGGCACGCCGCAGCGTCATGGCTGCCATCCGTGAGTCCTTCGAAGAGACCGGCATCCTACTTGCCGGTGAGGACGACCAGGACGTGGTGGAACGCTCCAGCACTCCCGAGCTCATGAGCTGGCGTGAAGCGGTTGCGGCACAGGACAAGAGCTTCTCAGACTTTCTGACCTCCAGTGGTTTGAGCGTACGCGCCGATCTGCTGCGCCCCGTGGCGCGTTGGCAGTCCCCGGACTTCTTCCTCAAGCGTTACGACATTGCCTACTTCACCACGGCGCTACCCGTAGGCCAGGACCCGAAGCTGCTGCTCGGTAAGGGTGTGTGGGGCGACTGGCTGAACGTGCGTGAACTGCTCGAAGCCAAGGACACCAGTGAACTGGGCGACCGCATCGGTCAGCCCAACACGGTGGGACGCACCCTCGACCAGCTCATCACCCCCGGCGTGATGTGCCTGCTCGAATCTTTGGCGAAGGCCCAGACTTCCGTGGCCTGGCTGTCCAAGCGCCGCAATATTGAGGTGAAGAAGCCCGTGCTCGTCACCCACAACGGCGCGTGCATGCTCTCCTTCACCGAGGTGGTTCCGGCTACCACCGGTTCCATGTACACCGGCGCGATGGGTGTGCTCTAAGAGGGTAGTGCATCCGCTCGCTCGTATGATGAAGCGTTAAAGAAATCAGGAGCCGTTTCCCCATGCAGAGGGAAACGGCTCCTGATCTATTTAAGTCGTGCGTCTTTTAGCGAGGGCGTCCTAGAATGCCCTAACTCAAAGAGACCTTAGCGGGAACGCTGGCGCAGGCGGGGCAGGTCCAGAATGACAACTGCGCGTGCCTCCAGACGGATCCAGCCGCGAGAAACGAACTCGGCAAGAGCCTTGTTCACGGTCTCGCGGGATGCACCAACCAGCTGTGCCAGCTCTTCCTGGGTCAGCTCGTGAGCAACGAGCACACCGTCGGTTGCGGGGCGGCCGAAGCGGTCAGCCAGGTCCAGCAGTGCCTTAGCGAGGCGGCCGGGAACGTCGGAGAAGACCAGGTCAGCCAGTGCCTCGTTAGCGTGGCGCAGGCGGCGAGCCAGAGTCTTAATGACCTGATCGGAAATCGAGGGGTCCAGCTGCTGTGCGCGCTTGAAAGACTCGTGCTTGATGGCAGCCAAGCGGGTCTCAGAAACAGCCACAGCGTTGGTCGAACGGGGCGAGGGGTCGAAGAGAGCCATCTCGCCGAAAACATCACCGGGACCCATAATCGCGACCATGTTCTCGCGACCGTCAGCGGCGGTACGGCCCAGCTTGACCTTACCGGAGAGCACAGCGAAGAGCTGATCGTCCTGGTCACCCTCGTAGAAAAGGACAGCGTTGCGGGAGAGGTCAATCTCCTGAATGTCATCGGTCAGCAGAGCGAAAGCTGCGTCGTCGAGGTTAGCAAAGAGAGGGGTACGACGGAGGATCTCGAGATCCATAAAGTTCTCCTAGATATGAGGTGATGAGCCGAAGCTCATAAATGTTCAGTGAGTGAGCCCGAACCGGTGCCATGCGTCTCAACATCTGAAATGTGAGAAGGCTCAAGCTAGTGTGACATATTCAACTGATATGAGCGTACCCTAAAAAAGCTGTTTGTGCATTCCGATAGGGCGAGCTTTACAGCAAAAGTTATTTCTTCCGAGAAAATTCAAAGCTTACCCACAGGTTCAGCACCTAATATCAGGCATTCAGGTGTGTACTTTTTTCGGTACCAAGCACGCAGACACCCTCATGACCAGGAGGTGCACCGCCTCCACACACGGTACGATGCGACGAGGCAGAACCCCGAGCCCAAAACCCCGGGAACACAAGCCCGCCGCAT
This sequence comes from Rothia sp. HMSC073B08, assembly GCF_001812975.1. Classification (NCBI taxonomy): domain Bacteria; kingdom Bacillati; phylum Actinomycetota; class Actinomycetes; order Micrococcales; family Micrococcaceae; genus Rothia; species Rothia sp. HMSC073B08. Next base: position 82,353 of record NZ_KV811048.1, read on the forward strand.
CCACCACTGGGTGTTAACGCGCCGCCACACTCACCGGGCACAGCCCGCACCAACCACATGGGCACACCGTGACCATTTCTACCCACCAAGGAGGCAATTAGTCGTGACGACTGGCATCAACCTGCTTGATATTGCTATCCCCATCATTCTGCTGCTCTACTTCCTCGCCGGAGTCCGCAGCGGATTCTTCACCACCCTCGGAACCTTCCTCGGCCTGGGTCTGGGCGTCTGCGCCGCAGCCTGGCTCGTGCCCCTCGCCGTGGCATCCGTGGGATCCCAATGGAGCCTCATTACCGCCGTCGGTGTGCTCATCATCTGCCTGACCATCGGACAGTGGCTCGGCCTCGTTGCCGGACGCACCATCCGCCGCGTCACCGACATCACCCCGCTCAAGGGCGTTGAACGCTTCTTCGGCGGCGTGCTGAACCTCGCCGCCTGCGCCCTGGTCATGGTCGTGCTGACCATCTCCATGCGCACCGTACCCATCCCGCAGCTCAACACTGCGCTCAGCGACTCCAAGACCCTCTCCTGGATGGTCGCCTCCACCCCCGAGGTCGTCAAGGACCGCATCAACACGGTACGCAATGACGTGCTCGCCTTCGGAACCATTCCCGAAGTCAGCCAGCTCATCGCCCCCGAAACCAGCGCCCCCACCCAGACCGTAGAATCCGCGGCACTGGACCGGGCGGCAGCCTCCGTGGTTGAGATCCTGGGCGCCGCCGAGCAGTGCGGCTACACCTCCACCGGCTCCGGCTTCGTGGCGGACAACGGCCTGGTCGTCACCAACGCCCACGTGGTCGCCGGCGTGACCTCCCCGGTCGTGCAGGACTCCCGCGGCCGCACCTGGCCCGGCACCGTCGTCTACATGGACACCGAACAGGACATCGCCTTCATCAGCGTTCCCAAGCTGCCGCTCGAACCGCTGACTATCGGCCCCAACGCCACCGCAGGTAGCCTCGTAACCTTCATGGGCTACCCCAAGGGCGGCCCGTTCAAGGCGTTGCCCGCCACCGTGCAGGGCATCGGCAACACCCAGACCATCGACGCCGACACCGGCCGCGCCAACGCCATGCGCCAGGTCTACCAGCTGGCAGCCGACGTGCAGCACGGCAACTCTGGCGGCCCCGTCCTCGACGAAAACGGCAACGTGGTCGGCGTGATCTTCGGTAAGGCAACCACCGGCCAGACCGGCTACGCCATCACCGCAAGCACCCTCAAGCAGGCACTGGCCGAAGGCGGCGACAACACCGCCGCAGTCTCCACCGGCACCTGCCGCAAGTAACTAGCCGCTAAATAGCGATAAAAGTTCAGGCTCCCGCCCTCACACGAGGAACGGGAGCCTGAACTATTTAACGAACGGAGGCGCGCTGGGCTATTCCGCGAGGTGCTGCACTGTTATTCCGCCAAATGCTGGGCGAGGAAATCAACCGCCATGACATAGCCGTACGCACCCGCACCGGCAATCACCGCAGTAGCCTGCGGCGACACAAACGAATGATGACGGAACTGCTCACGACGATGCACATTCGACAGATGCACCTCAACCACCGGAAGCTCAGCCGCCTCCAGCGCATCGTGCAGCGCCACCGACGTATGTGTGTACGCCGCCGGGTTGATAATAATCGCCGCGCCACGAGTACGAGCACGCTGAATCTCATCCACCAGCGCACCCTCATGATTCGACTGCATAAACTCAACATCAAAACCATGATCCGCCGCGCGCTCACGCACCATACGCTCAATATCGTGCAGAGTGGTGTAGCCGTACACCTCGGGGCGGCGCTGCCCAAGCAGGTTCAAATTCGGTCCATTAAGCACAAAAATCGTATCTGACATAAAACCAGTGTGGCACAGCTGGCGCCCGCTGAGCGCTAGCCGGCGCGAACTGCCCAGAAAATGATGGGGAGCGGGCCAAGTACGGTGAACCTCGCTACCGCCCACACGCCCAAGCCCGGTACCCTCGCGCTATGACCGAGAACGCCACCCGCACCGAAGTAGAGAACACCGCGGCAGAAAATAACGCGGCTGAGAACAACGCGGCAGAGAACGCCGAATCGCTCCTGCAGATCCGATTCGTCCCCGAATTCAAAGCCGCAGCCGCCGCACGCCGCCTCAACGCACGCGTACCCGAAAGCCACCTCGCCACCGTGCGCCGCGCCCGAAAGATTAACCGCATCCTCGGCGAAACCTACCCCTACGCCGTCGCAGAACTCGACTTCGACAACCCCTTCGAGCTACTCATCGCCACCGTGCTCTCGGCACAAACCACCGACGTGCGCGTCAACTCCGTCACCGGTGCACTCTTCGCACGCTACCCGGACGCCGCCGCGCTCGCCTCCGCACGTACCGAAGAGGTCGAACCCTACATTCAGTCCCTCGGCTTCTACCGCGCCAAGGCACGCTCCATCGTCACCCTCTCCCAGCAGCTCGTCGAACGCCACAACGGGCAGGTCCCCTCAACCCTCGAAGAGCTCGTAGAACTCGCCGGAGTCGGCCGCAAAACCGCGAACGTAGTCCTCGGAAACGCCTTCGACGTGCCCGGACTGACCGTAGACACCCACTTCGGCCGCCTCGCCCGCCGCATGGGATTCACCACCGCAGACGCCCCCGAGACGGTCGAAAAAGACGTCGCCAAACTCATCGAACGCAAAGACTGGACGCTCTTCTCACACCGTATGGTCTACCACGGCCGCCGCATCTGCCACGCCAAAAAGCCCGCCTGCGGCGTATGCCCCGTCGCCGACCTCTGCCCGTCCTATGGCGCCGGGGAGACGAACGAACAAGCAGCACGTAAACTCATGAAATACGAAATGGCACCCGGCCGAGAAGATCTGCACCTGCGATTCCTGCAGGGCGCAACCCGTCGCGAACTCATGGCAGAAGGCTACCCGCTCAGCGCCTAACGGCACCTGAACCGGAATGCAGCCGCGCAGAAGAGAGGTACACAGATGAGCGCACCCGAGCAGTCGGTACAATCCGAACCGGCAGGGCAGGATGCACAGCACCCCGCCCAGCAGGCACTGGCGGCTCTCGCAGAGGGCGGCGTGGCATTCGACGTCCAAGCCCTGCTGCGCAGCGCACCCGCCAGCCCCCTGAGCAAAGAAGCCGCCGTGCTGATCCTCTTCGGCGTGCTCGATAACTCGCCCTCCACCGGCGAATTTGAGGGCTGCCCCGACAACGTTAGCGCCGACCTGGACGTACTGCTCCTCGTACGTGCCGCAACCCTGCGCTCACACGCCGGTCAGCCCGCCTTCCCCGGCGGCAAAATCGACCCCGAAGACTACGCGCTCGCCGAAACCACCGGCGAACCCGTCGCCCACATCGCTGCCCTGCGCGAGGCGGTCGAAGAAACCGGGCTCGACCCCGCCGGCGTGCAGATCCTCGGCCAGCTGCACACCCTGCCGCTACCCATCAGTAACTTCATGGTCACCCCCGTCATCGGCTGGTGGAACAGCCCCGTGCCCGTCGAAGTCGTCGACCACAACGAGTCCGCGCTCATCGCCCGCGTGCCCGTGCGCGACCTGCTCAACCCCGCCAACCGGCACACCGCCTACGTCAAACGCGGCCGCACCTCACACCGCACCCCCGCCTTCGAGGTGCGTATGCCCGGTGGCGAAGAATTCACGGTGTGGGGATTCACCGCAATTCTGCTGGACCGGATCTTCGACTCGCTCGGCTGGACCGTGCCCTGGGATCAGAAAAAGATGCGCCCGGCACCCGGCTACGAGGAGTAAAGCTCATCGCAGAATAAACGCCTGACCAGCGGATATAGGGAGCAGAATAGTGCGCAGATAGGGGCGGTGGGTAGCTTGAATGAAGCTACCTGCCGCCCCTATTTTTGTCTTGATCCGCCCGCAGAATATTTACCGCTGATTATTTACCGTCTGCGTAGTTGCGCACCCGCGCCACCGACACCGGAAAATCAACCGGCACCCGACCGAACAGCAGACGCGCCGCCTCCGCAGCGCCCTCACGCACAATACGCTCCACGCGATCCGCCTCCAGGTCGGGACCGCACAGCAGAAGCTCATCGTGCAAAAAATACACAATGCGGGTGCGCATCGGCATACCAAAAATCCGCTCCGACAACAGACGAGAACGCACCGCGCCCATCCAGCATAGAGCCCACTCAGCCGCCGTACCCTGCACAATAAAATTGCGGGTCATACGCCCGTGCGCACGCGCAGTCGACACCGCACGCGACTCAGCCGCCGGCGAAGACCGATCAGCCACAATCTCACGGAAACGCTCATCCACCGGCGGGGACGTACGACCCAAAAAAGTCGTCACCTGCCCGCCCGCCTCACCAATGCGCGCGGCACGCTCCGTAAAGTCCATCGCTTGCGGAAAAAGCGCCGCCACATGCGGCAACAGGGCACCAATCTCACCGCTGCGGCCGCCATACATAATCGCCAGCATGCCCACCTTCGCGTGGGAACGCTCCGTCAAACCCACACCCTTCATGCGCGCCAGCTCGGCAATACCCGCATACAGGTCAGCGCCACGACCCGCCGAAGCGAGCGCCTCATCACGGCTCAACGCCGCCAGAATACGCGGTTCAATCTGCGAGCCGTCCGTCACCGTCAGCACCTGACCCTCCGGCGCCTGCACCGCCTGACGAATCTCCGCCGGAAGCTGCAACGCACCACCGCCGGAAGCACCCCAACGCCCGGTCGCGGCGCCGCCCACCTCAAGATGCGGGCGGAACGCACCCTCAGAAACCCACGTATCAGCCCACGTCCAGCCGTTAGCAGTCCAAATACGGTACAGCTTCTTATAGCGCAGAATCGGGTCAATCATCGCCCAACGCTTCTGCCGCTGAGCCGGAATCGCATCCGCCCAACTCTTCAACTCCCACGAACGCGTAGACTTCACCGAAACCCCCGCAGACTGCAAAGCACGCAAAAGATCCTGCGGTGAATCCGGGTTCAACGACGGCATAAACAGCATGCGCTGAATCTGCTCCGCCAACTCCTGCATCTTCTGCGGGCGCTCCCCAGGTACCGGCCGCGGCCCCAACAACTCGCACAGATGCTCATGATGCGCCTGCACATTAAACGGGATGCCGTAATAACCAATCTCAGCCGCCACCAACGCACCGGCAGACTCAGCCGCCGCCAAAAGACGCAGCCGCTCCGGGTGCCTTGACTCGCTAATAGCGCGCGCCTGCGCCAGCCACTCACGCATCAGCACGCGCACCACCGGATGCTCCGGCAGCAGAGTCACCGGGCCCGCCGCCAACTGCGGGGCAAAAGGCTCATGAGGCGCCGCCTCAAGGAAATCGGGGGAGGAATCAGCAGGAGAACCGGCATGTGTAGCGGAAGAGGTGGCGGGGGCACTCAAAAAATCAGCGCCAAACAGCTCCTCCTGACCCTGAACCTGCCGCGCCACCGGCAGATACCCCTGAGGCTCGGCCGCCTCACGCACATCAGAAAGATCCAGCACCGGGCTGTACTCCACAAAACCGCTCGGATGCGTAGCGGCAGTCGTCAAAATTCGCTGCACCAGACGCAAATCATGGCACAGATGCACCCGCACCCCGCGGCGCAGAAGCAGCGGGTCAACGTGGCGGGTATCAGCCCAAATCCAGCGGGGAAAACGCGCCTGCGCCGAATCTGCCGCCTGCCGCTCCACCTCTCGCACATACGCCGGAAGATTCGCCGCACTCACCCGATCCGCCCGCGTAATCCGCGGAATAAAGGTCGGGTCCTGCAACTGTTCAGCGGTCGGCGCCGAAAAATGAAAAGCACCCCACGAGGTCACCGGTTGAGCACCGCGCGGGGACGCACCCGCGGCAATAGCCGAGGTGACCGGGTGCGCGGAGGTGCCGGTCTGGGCGGTAATACCCGCGCCGGTGGCAGGACTGAGCAGAACGTACATTCTTCCATTATCGGTGACCGGGTGCGAAGGCGCGTGGTTTGTGGTCGCGGGCGGGCGGTTTGCGGAAGAGGCAGGGGAGGGCTGAATGCGCCGCGGTTTGTCATAAAAGCGCCGGATGTGTGCGTTTTGTTCGTTTGAGACGCGTGCATCGTGGATATTTCGGGGTGCGCGAGGAGTTATCCACAGAACGCTCATTCTCTTAAAAATTCGGGGTGGGTGCAATGCTCTCCTAGAGCCATGAACCCCGCCATGAACCCCTCCAACAATCCCGCCGGGCACCCTGCCAACAATCCCGGCAACCCCAACGGTTGCTCGCCGCGTGCCGCACAGGGCGCGAATCAGCCGGGCGCACAGAATACGGGTGTCCAGAACACCGGCGCGCACTCGCTACCCGCCCTGCTCATTCCCGAAGACTATCGCGCCCGCGCCGTCGCCCTGCACGCCCGCGAGCTGATTCTGCGCTCGCCGCAGATGAGCGCTATCGCCCTGGGCGGTTTTAGCGGCGGGTTCAGCGCCGGGTTCAGCGGCGGACCCAGTAACGGATTCAGTGCCGGAGTCGAGAAGGCAGGGGAGCGGCCGCCCGCAGAGGGTGTGGTTGCCGCGGGCAGTGCAAACGCTGCGAGTGCCGCGGGCGGTGGGTTACTCCAAGAATCCCAGCCCCTCCGCGAGATCCTCGAAAATGCCGTGGATGAGGCAATTTGCGCCATCGATGGCGGATGCCAGGGGAATGCCTGGGGGAACACGAACGCAGAAGGAACGGGCGCAGATAGAACTAATGTGACGAAGCCCCGAAAATTCCGCACCAAAACGGTGCAACCCGCGCCCGCCTCATGGAGCTACCCCAGCGTGGAATACGTGCCCGTCAACCGGCAGACCGCGCTGCGCTACCTCGCCGCGGAACTCTACGGCCTCGGTGCCCTCGGACTGCTCCTTGACGAGGGGCAACGCGCCGGAACCATCACCGATATCTACGTGAACTCGCCCTGCGATATCTGGGTGGGCATCAACGGAACCACCCGCCCCGTGGCGCTGAGCCTCGGTAACGAGCGGCGCGTGCGTGACCTTGCCGAGCGGCTCATCCGCAGGCACGGCGGGCAGCTGGATGCCGCGCATCCGGCGGCTGACATTAGCGACGAGCACGGCAGGCGCATCCACGCGATTATCCCGCCGCTGAGCGAACGCACCCGGCTCTCCGTGCGCCTACCCGCCCGCGAGCGCCCCACCCTGGCGCAGCTGCAGGCCTCCGGGCTGTGCGATGAGGCGACCGCCGCCTACCTGCGCCGCATGATTGCCGAACGCCGCGGATTCCTCATTAGCGGGGGCACCGGCACCGGCAAAACCACCCTGCTCAACGCCCTGCTGGGGCTGTGTACGCCGCAGGAGCGCCTCATTTTGCTCGAAGACACCCCGGAACTTGCGCCGCAGCATGAGCAGGTTATTGCCCTCAAAACCCGCGCCGCCAACTCCGAGGGTGCCGGCGAAATCGGGCTGGGTGAGCTGATCGTGCAGGCGCTACGTATGGGCCCGGATCGGCTCGTGGTCGGTGAGTGCCGCGGCGCGGAGGTGGTGCACCTGTTGACCGCCATGAACACCGGTCACCGCGGTGCCGGAACGACCCTGCACGCCAATAGCGCGCAGGCGGTTCCCCTGCGTTTGTGTGCTCTGGGCGCGCTCGCCGGACTGGATAGTAGAACGGTCGCTCTACATACGGCGACGGCTTTTGAACGCATTATCCACCTGGAACACCGGGATGGTCGCCGCCGCATCGAGGGCGTCTACAGCCTGCACCCCGCCACACAGGGGAGCGAAGAGTACCTGCAGGTCAGGCGTATTTCTACTGGCTCTGAAGTTGGGTACTAGCCCCCGAAATGGGGGAAGCAGAAAACGTGAAAGGAGGAAGCAATGCAGCAGAACGAGAAGAGCAACGGAAGCCTTCACGAACGCTGGACTGAGCGCCTAGCTGGGCGCATCGCCGGAGCAGCCAGCGCCGAGGAAATGCACATGTGGCCGCTCATGCTACGCACCCTCGCTCTGAACCTACGCGCCGGCATCCCCCTGCAGGAGGCGGTGCACGCCGACCCGGGCTCCGCGCAGTTTGCGCAGTTCGGGCAGTTCGGGGGGAACGAGCTGGTGCCGGGTACGGGGAAACCGTGTGCGAAGAGAAGCGCCCCGGCTCTACGTGCACGAGGCCTCTCGCCCCTCTCTGAAGACTACGGGCACAAGCGGTGCGCCGAAGATATCCGCCGCTTCATGCAGGCTCTCGCCACGGTTACCTCCTGGGGTGCACCCGCGCACCTCGCCTGCGCGCAGCTACTCGAAAACAGTACCCGGATGCGCCCGCACAGCCGCGAGCGCCTGCACGACCTGCAGCTGAGCCTGCGCATGAGTGAGAGTGCCGGTGCGCCGCTCGCCACGAGCCTGGAACGCGCCGCAGAACACGCCGAAGAACGCATCGACGCGCTCCTGGGCAGGCAGAGCGCCCTCGCCGCACCGCGTGCCACCGGCAGGATCCTCTCCTGGCTGCCGCTGCTCGGCCTCGGCTTGGGGGTGCTCATGGGAAGCGACCCTGTGGGTGTGCTGACCGGGTCCGTTCTCGGAGCGCTCACCGGTTTGCTTGGGCTGGGGCTCGCCTTCGCCGGGCGCCGTTGGACCGCCGCGCTCGTGCATCGGGCAGAGGTGGAGAGCGCGGCAAGTAATGGAGCCGAACAAACCTCGAATATGCCGCCCGTTGATACCGCCCTCGTGCTGGAACTACTCGCCGCGCAGTTGAGAGCCGGGCTCGCACCGCTCGCTGCACTGGGCACCCTCGCCGAGGCGCTTAACAGCCGACCGTTGCACACGGTCTGCCAGCGCCTACAGATGGGCAGCGGCTGGGGGAGTGCCTGGTCGGGGTCCGCGGCGGGAACCTTCGGTGAGCTGCGGGATGCGCTCGCCCCCGCCTATACGGGCGGCGCACCCAGCACGGCGCTACTGCTCTCCCTTGCCGACGCGCACCGCCTCAGCGAACGCCGCGCGGCAGAACGCGCCGCCGGAAAGCTCTCCGTAGCGCTCGTGGTACCCCTCGGGTTGTGCTCGCTGCCCGCCTTTATCTGCCTGGGCATTGTGCCCATCCTCATTTCGCTACTACCCACGCTGACCGGCTAAAGAACCAAGCCCATAAGTACTGTCGACTAGCCGAAATGCTGAAAAGTTTAGACCTTCGCTTTAGACCTTCGCCCATCTGCCGTGAATGCGGATGAGCACCCACCCCGCCCCGAATGAACGGGGTACAACGAAAGGAAAACCAATGACGAACACCCTTTGCGAAGTAATCCGCCACGATCTGCACACTGCCGATATTTCGGTCGGCGCTCCGGGCAACGCCCCGGTCGGTGCTCCGGGTGGCATTCCGAGCGAAATTCAGCCCGCCGCATCCGGTGCAGAAGCGCAGACCATTCTGGGCCCCGTGCCGCTGTCCGTTGCCATTGCAACCACCATGAAGCAGCTGCGTGAAGAATGCCCCGAACTCTTTACTGATGCTGAACTTTCCCCCGGCGCTGAGCAGAAGCATGCCGGCCCCAGGATTGACCCTCACGAAATGGAGATTGATATGAACACGGACCGTTTGAGCCCCGAACAGGCATTGACCATCGCCCGCGCGCTCGCCGAAGGCTGCACCTTGGACGAATGTGGCGCCACCTGCCGCAGCCTGGGTGAGCACGCGCCCGGCTGCACCGAATATGTACCCTCTGAGGAGCACGAAAAGGCGCTCGAAGAGTACGCCCCCGCGGGGGATCCGGAGGAGGGCGCCTCCACTGCGGAGTACGGCATTGTGATGCTCGCGGCGGTCGGTTTCGCAGGCCTGCTGGTGCTGATTCTCAAGTCGGATGAGGTGCGTTCCATGCTCCTGGATATTGTGCGTAACGCCCTGTCGATTGCGGGTAACACGGGGCTGCTCTAGAGGTCTTGGGAAACCCGCCACAGGGTTTAACTCTAGAGGCAAGGAATCCCGGAAAGTCAGGCTAGAAAGGAGGAATAAAGAATGAACGCTCATGTGAATTTGGGTTCTTTGTGGAACACTTGCCCTGCAGGAAAAGTCGGGGCGGAACCGGCACCCTCGACCCCGCACAAGAGCCCAGCAGAAGAGGGCGTGATTACCGCCGAATTTGCGGTCGCCCTACCCGCTGTCACGGTGGTGCTCGCCCTCTGCCTGGGTGCCGCCTCCACGGGCGTTGCACAGCTGAAAGTAGAGGAGTCCGCGCGAACGGCCGCGCGATCCGCCGCCCGCGGAGATTCCGAGGCGCAGATTCGCTCCGCCGTCAGCCGCATCGACCCGGCGCAGAGCGTGCAGATTTCTGTTTCTCCTGATGATGCAGCCGTGACAGAGGCGGGGCGCGCTCAGGAAGTGCACGTGCGGGTGAGTCGCCCCGCCCCCGGTGTGATCGGCTCGGCAACCGGCTGGATGCTGCGGGCGGACGCCCACGCCCGCGTTGAAAGCGGCGGCAAAAACAATGCTGAAAACGGTGCGGGGCATGAGGGTGAATAGAGCCGATAGGTGCCCCGCCCCGAAAGCAACCTCCGAGAAGCAACGCCCCGAAGAGGGTAGCGGCACCGTCCTCGCCCTCACCATTATTGCCGCGCTACTGGTGGTGACCGTGGTGATTGCCGGGCTCATCGGGGTGGTGTCCGCGAACCGCAGGGCGTCCGCAGCCGCCGATTTGAGTGCGCTCGCGGCGGCGGACGCCTACCGCGGGCTCACCGAAGGCGACCCGTGCGCGGTCGCGGCGGATCTTGCCGAACGCCACGGGGCACACCTGGAATCCTGTACGTTTCCGGACCGCCCTGAAACGGTGGAGGTGACGGTCGCCGTCCCCGTCGCAGGGCCCATGGGGATGCTGGGCCCGGCGAGGGTGCGTGCCCGCGCCGGGGCTGAGCACCCTGAAGAAGAGTATGCCGAAGAAGAGCATGACGCGGCGGGCAACGCGGAGGAGCTGAGCCCCGATGAGGTCGCCGAGCTGGAGGAGGAACTGGAAGCTGGACAGGACTCGGTGCCCGAACCTCCTGAGCCGGAAAACCCAGCCGACTAGGCTATCTGTGCTCGCCGGGAGTTGTCATCCCAGCGCGTTCTACGCCTCCGCCATACTCCGCAACATTGCCTGCAGTAGCGCCCGCGCGCCCTGCTTGCTGAGTGGCTCGTTGCGGTTGCCGCACTTGGGCGAGTGCACGCAGGAGGGGCAACCGTTGTCGCATCCGCAGCTTTCGATGGCTTCGAGGGTGGCGCTCAGCCACTGCGCAACCGCGTTGAAGCCGCGCTCGCTAATGCCCGCGCCGCCGGGTGCGGCGTCGTAGACGAAAATGGTGGGCCTTCCGGTGTCCACATGAAGTAGCGTGGAGAGCCCGCCCAAGTCCCAGCGGTCGCTGGTGGCGATGAGCGGCAGCAGCCCGATGGCGGCGTGCTCGGCGGCGTGCAGGGTGCCGGGGCCGTCCTCTTCGGTCACGCCCGCGCCGAACAGGTAGCTGGGTTCGAAGGTGAACCAGACCGCCTCGGTCATGAGTACTTCCGGTGGCATGGGTTGTGCCTCTTCGCCCAGGTATTCGCCGCCGTAGACGGAGAAGCGCCGGTACCCGGTGACCTGGTCGGTGACCTGAACCTGCCCGCGGTGCATGGTGAGCGGGGCGAGCTGCTGTTCTCCAGAAGCACTCTCGACGGGAACAGACGCTCCAGGAGCAGTCTCGGCGGGAACCGCTTCCCCAACAGCGTTTTGCGCACCGTAACTAACCCGCGCACGCTCTGTCAGAATACGCACCTCGGTGCTCTCAACGGCGCGCGTGTAGTAGTCCGGGTAGACGCGGCTGAGCAGAATCACGCGCTCGCCCTCGCTGAGGGACTCGACCACGTACTGCGCGTTCTGGTGAATATAAATCGCGCCGGGGTGCCCCTGGCTCATGGCGTGCGCGGCGTCCATGGTGCCAACCAGGGTGCCGTCTTCGGCGTCGATGAGCTGGTAGGGGCCGCCACCGGTGCCGCGGATATCGACCAGGTCGGCGGCTGATTCGGCGTGCGTCCAGTACCAGCCGTCCGGGCGGCGACGCAGGTACCCCTGCTGCACCAGCCGATCCAGCAGCGCGGCGGTATGCGGTCCGAAGAGGCTCAGCTCTTCGGCGCGGATGGGTGCCTCCTGCGCGGCGGCGCACAGCTGCGGTGAGAGCACGTACGGGTTCGTCGGGTCGAATACGGTCGCCTCAACCTCCTGCCCGAAAATCGCCTCCGGGTGGTGCACCAGGTAGGTGTCGAGCGGGTTGTCGTCGGCAATGAGCACGGCGAGCGCGTCCTGACCGCTTCGACCCGCGCGGCCCACGCGCTGCATGAAGGAGGCGCGGGTACCCGGCCAGCCCGCCACGAGTACGGCGTCCAGTCCGGAGATGTCGATGCCCAGCTCCAGCGCGGAGGTGCTCGCCAGACCGAGCAGTTCGCCGTTGCGGAGTTTGCGTTCGAGTTCGCGGCGCTCTTCGGGGGTGTACCCGGCGCGGTATGCGGCGACGCGGTGGGAAAGGCCCGCCTCCACCTCGTCGAGGTAGCGTTGAGTCTTCTGCGAGAGGATTTCTACGCTGCGGCGTGAACCGGCGAAAACCAGGGAGCGGGTGCGGGAGAGCACCAGGTCGGTGAGCATTTGCGCGCCCTGCTCCACGGGGGAGACGCGGCGCGGCGCCTCCTGCTCAGCCTTCGACTGGACCGCCTGCTGCTGGGTGCTGCGGGCGCCCTTGGCGAGCTGATCGTGCGCCTTGGGCGGCATGAATTCAGGCTCCCAGAGCGCGACGGTGGTTTCACCGCGTGCGGAGGTGGACTCGGTAATGGCGGTGACCGCCTGCTGCGGCACGCCAATGAGCTTGGAGAAAGACTCGACCGGGTTGGAACTGGTTGCGGAGGCGCCGTAGAACACGGGCACGGTGCGGTAGAGTGCGCAGACGCGGCGCAGGCGACGCAGCAGGTTGGCGATGTGCGCGCCGAAAACGCCGCGGTAGCTGTGTGCCTCGTCGAGCACCACGTAGCGCAGCCCGCGCAGGAAGGATGCCCACTGCCGGTGGTTGCTCAGGATTGAGTAGTTGAGCATGTCCGGGGTGGTGAGGATGAAGTTGGCGTGTTCGCGGATCCAGCGGCGTTCGCCGGTTGGGGTGTCGCCGTCGTAGCTTGCCGCGTGGAGTCCGGGCAGGTTGTAGGAGGTGAGGGCGGTGAGCTGGTCGGCGGAGAGTGCTTTCGCCGGGGAAATGTAGAGAACGTTCGCTCTATTATTGAGGTTTTCTGCCCCGGAATACGCGGAAGTTGAGCTCACCGGCTCGCCGCACGATGCACGATAAATAGCGTCCAGGGTGGGCATCAGGTAGCTCAGGGTCTTGCCCGAGGCGGTACCAGTCGCCACAATCACGTGCCCGCCGCTGCCGGCACTCTTCGCGCCTTCGGCATGCGCGGGAGTCGGTGCTTCAATGCGCCCAGCCTCATGACGCTCAGCTTCAACCCGCTCGGCCTCAATCCGCCCCGCCTGCCAGCCGTAGCGTGCTGCACTCGCCGCCAGCGCCGCATCAAGACCCGCGTGGGCGGCGTCTGCCGCCTGCACCTGGTGGGCGTAGGGCTCGGCAATACCGAGCGATTCAAAGGCCTCCACCACGCGCGGATGCAACCACTGCGGCCACGGCGCGTAGCTCGCCTCCCTGGCGGCAATGGTGTGAATATGGGTCACCTGCTCGGGCAGCGTTCCGGTGCGTGCCGCCTCAGGTAACAGGGATACCAGCACCTGCTGTGCGCTCGCGGGTAGCTTGCGGTAGCGTAGCGTTTTTGAGCGCGCCGCAGACTGCCCCTGCTCGTGCTGGTGCGTGGGCTGCTGTTCGCGGTGCTGGTTGGCGTTCTGCGAGGAGGTGCTGTGCGGCATGGGTTCCATTGTAGAGCGGCGGGCTACACCCCGACCTGCCGCCGGTCATGTATCGTCCTGAATCTGCGCACCGTGCCTGTCCCAACCCCGTCCCAGAACCGCTTCTGTGCCGCCAACCCCGTAGTCAGCGCGCACATATCAAAAAATTTGCATGCTTTAGACGTATATGACGATAAAATAGTTTCGTGGCTCAAAATAAGATTATTCTGTATTACCAGTTCGCCCCCATCGCCGATCCGCAGGCGGTCATGCTCTGGCAGCGTGCCCTCTGCGAGAAGCTCGGCCTGCGTGGGCGCATCCTCATTTCCAAGCACGGCATTAACGGCACCCTCGGCGGCGAAATCAACGCGGTCAAGGCGTACACCAAGGAAACCCGCAAGTACCCCGGCTTCAAGAACATGGAGTTCAAGTGGTCCGAGGGTGGCGCGGAGGACTTCCCCCGTCTATCCGTGAAGGCACGCGACGAGATTGTGGCTTTCGGTGCTCCCGACGAGCTGCAGGTGGACGAGAACGGCGTCGTTGGCGGCGGCGTGCACCTGAAGCCTGAAGAGGTCAACAAGCTTGTTGAAGAGCGCGGCGACGAAGTGGTCTTCTTTGACGGCCGTAACGCATTCGAGGCGAAGATCGGCAAGTTCAAGAACGCTATCGTTCCCGACGTGCGCACCACCCACGACTTCATCCGCGAGATTGAGTCCGGCAAGTACGACCACATTAAGGACAAGCCGGTCGTCACCTACTGTACCGGTGGTATTCGCTGCGAGATTCTCTCCGCACTCATGAAGAACCGCGGCTTCAAGGAGATCTACCAGATCGACGGCGGCATCGTGCGCTACGGCGAGAAGTACGGCGATAAGGAACTGTGGGAAGGCTCGCTCTACGTCTTCGACAAGCGCATGCACATGGAGTTCACCCCGGACACCGTCACCATCGGCAAGTGCGAACAGTGCGGCGCCCCCTCGAACAAGTTCGAGAACTGCTCCAACGATTCCTGCCGCGAGCTGGTTCTGCTCTGCCCCGAGTGCGCTGCTGATGACGCGAAGTGCCACTGCGTGCCCGAGTGCTCGGTGGACCGCGAAGCAGCTGAGGCGAACGCCTAATGGCAGCCGCTAAGGGCGGCGCGGTTCAGATTTCTGAACCTCGCATTGAGGAGCACCCGGCGATGGTCGTTGCCGGCGTTTCGCAGGTGTTCCCCCTGGACGGCGACTTCTCCTCGCTGTGGGATGAGCTGAATCAGAAGGCGTCCCCGGCGATGCTGGATGTTCTGAAGGTGACCCAGTACCTGGGCGTGTGCACTCAGCCGAACCCGAAGGGCCAGGTCCGCTACACGGCGGGCTTCCTGGTGTCGGAGCCGGCGAGCGCGGCGAAGCTTGGTCTGGGTGTGCTGGAACTACCTGCTAGCACCTATGCGGTGGTTGAGGTGACCGGCCCGATTTCGGAGTCCATTCCGGCTGGCTTTGCGAGCTTTGAGGAGGCGTTCTTCGCGAAGAATCCGCAGTACCGCCCGGTGGGTGGCCTTGAGGTGTACGGTCGCGGCGATATGCAGGCGGCTGATTACCGTATGGAGCTGTGGGTTCCGCTGGTAAAGCGTTCCTAGGGCAGTTTGTTTCTGCCGGTTATAGTTGCAGTTTTAGCTGTTGAATAGAAGGGCCCGGTGGTGCGATGTGTTCGTGCCGCCGGGCTTTTCTGTGCCCTTTTCGGCTGTATTTTGTGCCAGCATTTTGTGGCGGTATGTGTGCCCCGGGTGGGTGGGGCGTGCGGGCGGGTGAGGCGTGCGGGTGGTGTGTGCGGCGAAAGGGGAGCGGTGCTCTGTGCGTAATACCCCGAAACAAAATACTTGACATGTAAAGTATTTTGGTTTAGATTTAAACCACCAGCCCGGCACTACACGAACCCGGGCGCAACTCGCTAAGGAAAAACAATGAGCACCCCCACTAACCCCAGCACCCCGCAGCTCGACGAATCCATCCGCATCAGTCACCTCGAACCCATGCGCGGTGAGGAGAAGAAGCTCGGCTTCCTCTCCTTCGGCCACTGGGCTGAGGTTCCCGGCTCCCGCGTGCCCTCCGCGGCAGAATCTCTGCACCAGGCAATCGACCTTGCCGTAGGTGCCGAAGACATCGGGCTGGACGGTGCGTTCTTCCGTGTGCACCACTTCGACCAGCAGCAGGCAACCCCCTACCCGCTGCTCTCCGCAATCGCCGCCAAGACCGAACGCATCGAGCTCGGCACCGGCGTGATTGACATGCGCTACGAAAACCCGCTCTACATGGCTGAACTTGCCGCCATGGCAGACCTCATTGCGGCGGGCCGACTGCAGCTCGGTGTCTCCCGCGGCTCGCCCGAATCCGTTATTCGCGGCTTTGAGAGCTTCGGCTACTACCCGGCAGAAGGCGAAAACGAGAGCGATATGGCGCGCCGCCACCTCGACATTTTCCTCAAGGCAATCGAGGGTGAGGGTATGGCGCCCAGTGCCCGTGTGGCGGGCAAGTACGCCCCCGTCCAGCCGCAGTCGCCGGGTCTGCGCGAGCGCATCTGGTGGGGCGCGGGCACCGATAGCACCGCCGTGTGGACCGCGCAGAAGGGTCTGAATCTCATGTCTTCAACCCTGATGCTGGAAGATATGGGCATTCCCTTCGATCAGCAGCAGGCGCAGCAGATTCGCCTCTTCCGCTCCGAGTGGGTAAAGGCGGGTAATTCGGGTGTTCCGCGTGTTTCGGTGTCCCGCTCGGTGCTGCCCGTTATCGACGAAACCTCGGCACGCTACTTCGGTCGCCGCGCCGCGGAGGACTCGCAGGATTACACCGGCATTATTGACAACAGCTTCTCCCGCTTTGGTCGCAGCTACATTGGCGATCCGGCGGACATTGCCGAAGAGCTCGCCCGTGATGAGGCGGTCCAGGCGGCGGACACTCTGCTGCTGACCATTCCGAACCAGCTGGGCGTGGACTTCAACCTGAAGATGCTTGATGCAATCGTGAAGGAGGTCAAGCCCGCGCTGACCACCAAGTAAAGACCCTGAGGTGAAGATTCCGCAGAACCTTCTGCGCTAGCAGAGTTTCGCGCCAGCGTGCCGCCGTCGCTTCCGTGATGGGCGGTGGTCGCTGATGAGCGCGAACTCTGCCGCCTCCCGAGGGCAAGGGTGCGGAGCACGTGCGGCAGTCCGCGCAAGTGGACAATTGGTCAGTTATCACTGTATAGTCATCGTATGCTGACTATTGCTTCACACCTCGACGTTATGAACCGGCTCGGCCGCGCCATGGCCGACCCGACACGTTCCCGGATTCTGATGACCCTCCTCAGCGGCCCGAGCTATCCAGCCGTGCTCTCGCGCGAGCTGGAGCTGACCCGCTCGAACGTGTCCAACCACCTGACCTGCCTGCGCGATTGCGGAATCGTCGTTGCCGAGCCCGAGGGCCGCCAGACGCGCTACGAGATCGCCGACCCGCACCTCGCCGCGGCGCTGACGTCCCTGATCGACGTCACGCTCGCGGTGGACGAGGCAGCGCCGTGCATCGACCCGGTATGCTCGGTGTCGGGCTGCTGTGGAACGGCGGCGGGAGCATGAGCGAGACCCTGACCGCCGCGCGCCGCGCGATGCTGCACCGGCGCGTCCGCTTCATCGTCGGCTTCACGATCACGTACAACGTAATCGAGGCAATCGTCGCAGTCTGGGCAGGCGTCCTCGCCTCGTCTGCGGCGCTCATTGGCTTTGGGCTCGACTCGGTTGTCGAGGTACTCTCGGCCGCGGCCATCACCTGGCAGTTCACCCGCAAGGACCCTGAGCGGTGGGAAACGGTCACCGTCAAGGCCATCGGCATCGCGTTCTTCGCGCTGGCGGCCTACGTCTCGATCGACGCGGTGCTGGCCCTGGTCGGCCAGGAGGGCCCCGACCGCAGCCCGCTGGGTCTCGGTATCACCGCGCTGAGCCTGGTCGTCATGCCTCTGCTGGCGTGGATTGAGGTCCGCACCGGGCGGGAGCTGGGCTCCAAGAGCGTGATGGCCGACGCCAAGCAGCTCATCCTGTGTATCTACCTCTCCGGTGCAGTGTTCATCGGCCTCGTCCTCGACAGCCTGTTCGGCTGGTGGTGGGCTGACTCGGTCGCGGCGCTGGTCGTGGCGGTGCTCGCGGTGCGCGAAGGCCTGGAGGCCTGGCGCGGCGACGTCGAGTCGCCGTTCGAAGTGCTAGAGGACCTCGAAGACGAGGACGACTAACCCGTCACCCGACGATGAAGAGCCAGTACTGCAACCCAGACATGCGCTACGAAAACCCGCTCTACATGGCTGAACTTGCCGTCATGGCCGATCTCATTGCGGCGGGTCGACTGCAGCTGGACGTGGACTTCAACCTGAAGATGCTGGAGGCAATCGTGAAGGAAATTAAGCCCGCGCTGGCCACCAAGTAAAAGTCCTGAGGTGAAGGTCCTTGGGTAAAGACCCCGTGCCATGCTGTTTCCAGCGCTCTGTAACGCGCTGAGATGCTTGCTCCCATATAGCTGAGCCCGTACATACAGCAATGCCCCGGCAGGCACCCGCAAGGGTTCCGCCGGGGCATTACTATGCTCACGTTCTTAAAAATCTTTCGTCTTTTCCCAGGGCTCAATAGCGCCCGGAACCACCTCAAAGAGCGGATGCGCACACGCCGCCAGCCCGGACAGGTAGGTGGCAACCGCCTCCAGCGGCTGCGGATGCGCGCGAAAACGAATCAGCTGCGGATGGTTCGTGTACCCGCGAGTCAGACCCCGCAGCACCTTCTGCGCCAGCAGGGTTTCACGCCAGCAGGCGACCAGGGCGCGCCGATCGAGCAGGCAGGGGTGAAGGGACCAAATGCGCACGCTTAGCCCTGCACTTCTGCAGTGCTCTCGTCAGCCGACGTTGCGCCCGCGTGCTCGTCGCTAAAGTGCAGAAAGCTCTTGAGCACCAGCTCACGCACCGCATGCAGCAGGGTGTCGCGCGGATGCTGCTCCTGCGTACCGCGCGCCGCGGCGGCAGCCTCATCGTATTCGGGCCAGGAGAGTAACATGGCAAGAGCCGCCACAATCTGACCCACGGCAAGCTCACCATCGCTCGCCGACGCAAAACCCGCCGTCTCGGTGGAGAGCAGCTGGGTGCGACACAGGCCCGAACCGGCACGCAACAAAATGACGCTGGGATGCTCGGCGCCGGGGCGGCCGTGGCGTTCCTCGGTGACGTCCTCGGCGACTTCCAGGTGCGAGGTAAGGAGCGCCTCATCGTCCATGGCGGCGAGGCGGTCGTAGCGGCGCACGGACTCGGTGAGGGCGCGGGCGATGGGCTGCTGAATCGGGTAGGTGATCTCCTCGAAACGCTGCAGGGGCTCGGTCACACCTGCCGCGGTCGCCTCGGTCGGGCGGCGCAGCCAAATCATGCCGAAACCAATAGAATGAACGTTCCGGGAAGCGAAGTCGTTCAGGTACGCCACGTAGGTCTGTTCGTAGTGGCTACGGTCGCGGTTCTCGCTCGCATCCTTCAACCAGGTCTCCGCGTAGGAGGCGGGGGTCAGCGACTCACGCTGAATAAACCACGCCTCCGCGCCGCCGTCGGCAACCCAGGTGCGCGGGCGCTCATCCCACGGGCGCGGTGCATCCGGGTCTGCCGAATCGCGAATAATCTCCCAGTTACCCAGCATCTGCGCGCGACCACCGGGCACCAGCACCGACGGCAGCTGACGCACCATCGTGCTCACAATTTCGTCACCGGGCAGACCACCGTCGCGGTAGGTGAACTGCTCCTCGGCGCTCTCACCAGCAACACGCGGGGTAATCACGAACGGCGGGTTCGACACCACCAGGTCGAAAAGCTCACCGGCGACCGGCTCCAACAGGGAACCCTCACGCAGGCTCACGCGCGCCTGCGGGTTCTGCGGGTCAATGTTGAGCGCCTGCGCGTTCAGCAGCAGGTTAAAACGGGTGAACGCCAGGGCACGCTCCGAAATGTCGGTAGCGGTCACGTGCTCGGCGTGGGCGAGCAGGTGGAAGGTCTGAATACCGCAGCCTGTGCCCACATCCAGGGCACGCTTGACGGGGGTGCGCTCGGTAATCTGCGCCAGAGTCAGGGAGGCGTGGCCAATGCCGAGCACGTGATCCTTACGGAGCACGCCGGGGCGCTGATGCGCACCCAGGTCGGCGGCAACAAAGATTTCGGTGCCG
The DNA here is from genome assembly GCF_001812975.1 of Rothia sp. HMSC073B08. Taxonomy (NCBI): domain Bacteria; kingdom Bacillati; phylum Actinomycetota; class Actinomycetes; order Micrococcales; family Micrococcaceae; genus Rothia; species Rothia sp. HMSC073B08. The sequence continues at coordinate 102,301 of NZ_KV811048.1, forward strand.
TCATCGGCGGCGTGCGGACGCAGGTCAACGCTCGCGGACCAGCGGGTAGAATCCGCAGCGTCGCGCTCAATCAGCGCGGCGTCCGCGAAGTCCTGCAGGGTCTCGCCGAAGACCTCTGCGGCCTCCGCCTCGGTGAGCGGGCGAGCCAGCAGGAAAAACGCCAGCAGACGCGCCAGGTTCTTCTCACCCACACTGTAATCGTCGCGCAGAATGTGCTCCACACGCCACAGGCCCGGAACTACTTGGTCGCGAGCCATCGCCTCAGCCGCCTCAACACCGAGCAGCTCCTGCACAGCGTCATAGCTGTAGTTCAACGCCAACAGGCGTTCACGGATGCGGGTCAGGCGGGCGTAATCATCGCTGCGGGGAGCATCCGCAACGGCGGCGTACTCGGGAGCGAAAGAGGCGGCAGAAATAGTCATGCACACCATTCTACGCACCCGCCGCATCTGCCCGGGCGCGCCCACCGCGTATAGGCGGCAGCGCAATGACACAGCCCCGACCCACCCACTGACCAAAACCGTCATCTGCGCAAGAGCGCCCACCCCATCGCATACACTGAAACCATGAGTAACCTGTACCCCGATGAAAGTATCAGCGTCGACAAGTGCTGGGAGCGTCTGCACGCAAACACTCTCGGCCGCCTCATCCTCACTGACGGACAGCACGTCGATGTGCTGCCCGTGCTCTACGCCGTCGCCAGCCAAGACGACAAGCAGGAAATCTACATCCGCACCACCCGCGGCAACAAGTTCTCCTCCGTAGTGGTCAGCCGCCGCGTCGCCTTCGAAATCGACGAAACCCTCGAAGACGGCATCCGCTCCGTCATCGTGGTCGGTATCGCCCACTGGCTGCCGCCGGAAATGACCCCGCAGATCGTGCGCACCTTCGACCTGCCCGACTCCGAAACCCACGAAATGCAGTGGGTGCGCATTGCGCCGCAGACCGTGTACGGCCGCGAATACCCGCTGCTACCCGCATACCTGGACGGCACCCACCCCGACTCTGATACCCTCACCAGCTAGAAACGCAGGTGAGCGGGTGCGGTGCGCCCCAGCACCCGTGCACACCACCGTGCACACACCACCGCTCCGGTACCGTATGATGTACCGAGTACCCTGCGCACTCGTGCAAGCTCAACACGCCCGGTCCTCATCAACTAGAACCGTGCCAGCTCGCCCAGTGCCGGGTCACCGCGCGCTCGCCGCATGAAACGCACCGAGCGCACCACATCAACCCAACATAAACTACACCCCCACCGATCACCTCACCCCACGTACACCACACCCTGTCGGCGCCCACAAGGGCCAGCGTAGGTTATGGTTGAATACGTAGCTTTTCAACACACAGATAGAGGAGTGCCGTGCCCGCTCAGGCAAAGACCGGAAAAGCCCTGCTGATTGTGGAGTCTCCCTCCAAGGTCAAAACCATTAGCAGCTACCTCGGCGAGGACTACCTCGTCGACTCATCCATGGGCCATATCCGCGACCTTCCGCAGCCCTCCGAACTGCCCGAAAACCTCAAAAAGAGCCCCGTCGGCAAGTTCGCTGTCAACGTTGAAGAGAACTTCGAACCCTACTACGTGGTCAATCCCGACAAAAAGAAAAAGGTCGCCGAACTCAAGCGCAAGCTCAAAGAAGTAGACGCGCTCTACCTGGCAACCGATGGTGACCGCGAAGGTGAAGCCATCGCATGGCACCTGAAGGAAGTCCTCAAGCCCAAGGTACCCGTCTACCGCATGACCTTCCCCGAAATCACCCGGGAAGCCATTCAGCGTGCCTTCGGCGAACTGCGCGATATCGACCTGCACCTGGTCGACGCGCAGGAAACCCGCCGCATCCTCGACCGCATCTACGGTTACGAAATTTCCCCCGTACTCTGGCGCAAGGTCGGCCGCGGCCTCTCCGCAGGTCGCGTGCAGTCCGTCGCAACCCGCCTCGTCGTTGAACGCGAACGCGAACGCATGGCATTCGTCGCCGCCAACTACTGGGACCTGACCGGACGCTTCCTGACCGCAGCCTCCGAAGGCTTCGACGCCAAGCTGGTCGCCGTAGACGGTAACCGCATCGCCACCGGCAAGGACTTCGCCGACAACGGCACCCTCAACACCTCCAAGGTCACCCACCTGAATGAGGAAGCCGCCCGCGCGCTCGCCGCAGCCCTGCAGTCCGCCGCGTTCTCCGTACGCTCCGTTGAGACCAAGCCGTACAAGCGCCGCCCGGCAGCGCCGTTCACCACTTCCACCCTGCAGCAGGAAGCCGCACGTAAGCTGCGTTTCTCCTCCCGCGTGACCATGCAGGTGGCGCAGCGCCTCTACGAAAACGGTTACATCACCTACATGCGTACCGACTCGGTGGCACTGAGCGAGCAGGCAATCTCCGCCGCACGTCGCCAGGCATCCGAGCTGTACGGCGCAGAATTCGTGCCCTCCGCACCGCGCGTGTACACCTCCAAGAGCAAGAACGCACAGGAAGCCCACGAAGCAATCCGCCCCGCGGGTGACACCTTCCGCACCCCGGACGCCGTGCGCGGCTCTCTGTCCAACGACGAGTTCCGCCTCTACGAGCTGATTTGGAAGCGTACCGTCGCCTCCCAGATGGCTGACGCGACCGGTTCCACCGCCTCCGTGCGCCTGGGCGCCGTGGCATCTAACGGCCAGGACGCCGAGTTTGCTGCATCCGGTACCGTCATCACCTTCCGCGGCTTCCTCGCCGCCTACGAGGAGGGCGTTGACGCATCCCGCGTGGCTGAGCGTGAGGCGAAGGACGCTGAGAAGCGCCTGCCGAACCTGACCACCGGCGAGGCACTGACCGCCGAGGCGATTGAACCCGCCGGCCACGAGACTCTGCCGCCTCCGCGCTACACCGAGGCGTCCCTCGTGAAGACCCTGGACGAGCTGGGCATTGGCCGCCCGTCCACCTACGCGGCGGTTATTTCGACCATCATGGACCGCGGATACGTGAACGTTCGTTCTGGTTCGCTGATTCCGTCCTGGATCGCGTTCTCCGTGGTGCGCCTGCTTGAATCCAGCTTCGGCCCCTACGTGAACTACGAGTTCACCGCGCAGATGGAAGAAGACCTCGACCGCATCGCACGCGGCGAAGAATCCCGCGTCGAATGGCTGGGCGAGTTCTACTTCGGCGGCGGCTCCAAGCGCGGCCTGAAGCCCATCGTCGACAACCTCGGCGAGATTGACGCCCGCAGCATCAACTCCATCCCGATTGCGGACGGCATTGTGCTGCGCGTGGGCAAGTTCGGCCCCTACCTGGAAGCCGAAGGAACCCTCGACACCGAGACCGGCGAGCTGACCGAACCGATCCGCGCGAATGTACCCGCCGACCTGGCACCGGACGAACTGACCGAAGCGAAGGCACGAGAACTGCTCGAACAGGGCAAGTCCGACGGCCGCGTGCTTGGCGTTGACCCGGTCTCCGGCAACCAGATCGTGGCACGCGACGGCCGCTACAGCCCCTACGTCACCGAAGTCATCGAAGAGATGACCGAGGAGCAGATTCAGGCATACCTGGACGCGCAGCCGACCGAATACTACAAGAACGGCAAGCCCAAGCCGAAGAAGAAGCCCAAGCCCGCCAAGCCGCGCACCGCGTCCCTGTTCAAGTCCATGGACCTGGCGACCGTGACCCTTGAGCAGGCACTGCAGCTGATGAGCCTGCCGCGCGTGCTCGGTACCGACGCTGAGGGCGTGGAAATCACCGTGCAGAACGGCCGCTTTGGCCCGTACCTGAAGAAGGGCACGGACTCCCGCTCGATTGGCAGCGAGGACGAGATTTTCACGATTACGCTGGAGCAGGCGCTGGAGATTTACTCTCAGCCGAAGCAGCGCGGTCGTGCGGCGGCTAAGCCTCCGCTGGCTGAGCTGGGCGTGGACCCGGTCAGCGAGAAGAAGATCGTGGTGAAGGACGGCCGCTTTGGCCCGTACATCACCGACGGTATTACGAACATTACGGTTCCGCGTGCGGAGTCGGTCGAGTCGCTGACCCACGAGCGTGCGGTGCAGTTGCTTGCTGACAAGCGTGCGAAGGGTCCGGTCAAGCGTAAGACCGCTGCGAAGAAGACCACTACCGCTAAGAAGACGACTACCCGCAAGACTGCGGCGAAGTCTACTACCGCGAAGAAGACGACCACTCGTAAGACCGCGGCGAAGAAGACCGCCGAGTAGCTCTTCTACCTGAAGGCGCAGGATGCGTCCCGAACCCCTTAGCGGGGGTGGGGCGCCTCCTGCGCCTTTTGCGTGCCCGAGGAATGTTTGTGCCCGGGGACGTTTGTGCTCGGGATGTTCGGCGCGTTTTTGTGCCCGCGCTGTGTTTCTTAGGCTTGCGCTGTGCTGATGTTGGGCATCCGCCCGGATTGTTTGCGGAGTGAGCCGCGCCTCTGACAGACTGGAAGAGGCGCCGCACCTGCGGTACCGCACACAGACGATATCCCGCCGCGGGGCGGGGGAGGGGAGCGCATCGTGCGCCTGGGAGTTCTGGATGTTGGGTCGAATACGGTCCACCTGCTACTGATTGACGGCAGCCCTGGAGCGCGCCCCGAACCGTACGCGTCCCATAAAATTCCGCTGCAGCTCGTGCAGTACCTCGACGCTGAGGGCAATATTTCCCAGGAGGGCGCGGACGCACTGACCCGCTTCGTGACCAGCGCCCGCGACTTCGCGATCGAGAATGAGGCGGAGGACCTGCTGGCGTTCTCCACGAGCGCTATCCGTGAGGCGGGTAATGGTGCGGCGGTGCTGCATCAGGTGCGTGAGCAGACCGGCGTGAGCCTGAACGGTATTTCGGGCGACCAGGAGGCGGCGATTACGTACTTTGCGGTGCGCCGCTGGCAGGGCTGGGGTGCCGGGCGCATCCTTGATTTTGATATTGGTGGCGGCTCGTTTGAGTTTTCGACGGGTACGAATGCGTTGCCGGATGCGGCGATGAGCGTGCCGTTGGGTGCGGGTCGTCTGACGCGTGAGTTTTTTGATGAGCAGCCGCCGAAGCCGAAGCAGGTGAAGCGTCTGCGTAAGTATGTGCGTGAGCAGATTGCCCCGGTCGCGGAAAACCTGTTGCAGTATGGCACGCCGGATATGACGGTGGGTACGTCGAAGACGTTCCGTTCGTTGGCGCGTATTTGCGGTGCGGCGCCGTATTCGGCGGGCCCGCATGTGAAGCGTGAGATGCATTTGCAGGATTTGCGCCTGTGGACTCGTCGCATGGAGGCGATGACGGTGTCTGAGCGTAGCGATTTGCCGGGTGTTTCGAAGGCGCGTGCGGAGCAGATGCTGGCGGGTGCTATCGCTGCGGAGGCGGCGATGGAGGCGTTCGGTATTGAGACGATGCGCGTGTGCCCGTGGGCGCTGCGTGAGGGCCTGATCCTGAAGCGTATTGAGCACCTGGCGGAGGGTACGGGTACTCCGGTCAACCCGAAGACCCTCCTGGGTGAGTAGAACATGATGATGAACCCCGCAGGCTGGTGCGTAACGGGCACCGGCCTGCGGGGGTCACCGCTTTTCTTTTGTATATAACCCGCCGACAAAGATGTAGGAAAGGAAAAATCACCGATGAAAATCCAAGAAGTTATTGACGAAGTCAATGAAGCCTGGGGCGAAGAGCACGAGGAAAAACGAAAGAAGATATTTCGGGAAAATATTTTTTGGAAGCCTTTAAGGTTTTTTAGAGACATTTCTTTGTTTTGTCTCCTTGTTAATTGTATTTCAGGTCTTTCTTATATGTCTAGCTCTGCTAATACGCCAAAAATTTTTCCTGCATATACTTTTAATGTTCCATATTATATATTTGATGTGCGCGCTGGAATTATTGCTTCTCTAGCGAGTCTGCTATTAAGCCTATATGTTAGTGTGGGCAAATTTGCAGATGGGTATGAAGGTATTTTGGGTGAAGCTCGACGGGCTGCTTATCGTAAGTTTGCTAAACGTGTTAGCTATATTATTTCTGCAGTTTTTATTATAAATTTTTGGCATGCCGCCCTCGCAGGGTATCTTCAAGGGACCTCGTACGCCCCAGATTTCTTCAGGGATTTGCGGACGGGTCCAGAGTGGGGTAAATATTTTGTTCCAGCAGAAATTGATCTTTCAAGATATGGTGATATCCCCTTATGGGTTATTGCATTTTTCGCCTGGTTTACTTTGGTGTCTGGATTGATGCTTACTTATAATGAAAAAGATGTCTTGATTGAAAATGTTTATAAGCTTAAAAAATTTAATAAGATATACAAAAAGATTAATAAATCTCATGTCAATGAGTATTCTATAGTGGACTCTTTGCTTGCAGAACCGAAGATTAAAACGAGTGATTTTTCTTCTATAGATGGGAATGTTGATTCAGGCTGTGAATATGGAGACCGTTTTATATCTGAGTTTAGCTATCTTGGATTCAGCTTTAAAGTCAAAACAAATCTATACCTCAAGGGTCTTGTCGAACTGCTTAGAAATCCTGGGCTGAGGTTCTTGTGTATTATTTGCTTATTTTTTAGCCCGTTATCAGTTTTCCTTGTCACGGAGTCGTTTGAGTTTACAGTCTCGGTTTTTGGTGTTATTCTGAGTGTTTTTCTAATTGAATTGCTTATTAGGCTCTTTGAAGTTGGAAATCTATATAAGGGGCTGTATGTCGCGGAAACATCAGATTTGAGATGGTGGCATAGAACTTTAATTTGGGTCAGGTATTTTTGGGCTGACTTGGTTGGAAAGTTACTATACAGAACTATATATAGTCTATTTATCTTATTGGTGTTGGTATATTTATATGCGTCATATTTGGAATCCATTGATAAATCAGTGAAGTCTAGTCTCTTGGCTCTCATGGCTATATTTATTATTTCAATATTTAGCGCCTACTGGGTAATGAAATTATGGCAGTATGATATAAAGTGTATTTTTGATAAAGAACTTAAATTGTACTCTGATAAGTTTATACCCTGCGATATTGAAGGCTCTGAGGGTGGTAAACCCCTGGACTATTTAGCTATAGCTTATATTTATGTGTCGGTGCGGAAGATTAACGATTACTATGTGGCATATAAATCTGAAGTGGGTGAAGATAACTTATCTCCTGTTTATAATAGAAAAAAACTTTATCGGTATTCAAGGTCAGCTAATTCTAGGCCACCAAAATCTATTCGCCATATGTGGCCTTAAATCTTTTTGGGTTTACGGATGGGCAGGATTTTGTGTGGTGATGAAAATATTTTTTATGGATTGGGTTTCGGTAAATTTGATAAGGGGCTATGAAAAGTGTGAAATTTTTTTGCTAAGGTAATTAATCGACAATACGAAGAAAGGAGTAATCACCGATGACGAACCAACTACTGTTAGCACAGGTGCTAGCTGAGGGATTTACCTGGGATTATCTCTGGCATTGGACTCATGACCAGGAATTCGGCAAAGTACTAATTTCTGCAATCGCACCGATTGCAACCGCAACCATCGCTGCTTTAAGTCTTATGCTGACTGCTCGCAGGGAGAATAAGCAGATGGAAATCTCTAAACAAGGGATGCCACCTGAGTTAACTCGTTATAAGGAATGGCTTGAAATCTCTAAAAATCATAAAGATCTTATGGAATTTGAAAAAGGCAACAAGCTTGAAGGCATAAAAAATGAATATCAAGAAATTAGAAAATCTCGAAAAGTGGCTCTTGAGCGTGCTGTTTGGGAGCGCAAAGTAATCTCTGTCTGCCCGGACATTAATGGACAGAAACGTCTCTTAAATGTTCCCGAAGGAATAATAGTTAGCAGCATTAAAGTCAAATCTATTCCAAACTTTGGAAGTGCTGTATTTACTGCGTTTGAAGTGTTTATTTCGGCTCTAATATTCATATTTGCATCTATATTTATAGTGGCATACTTAATTTATATGTTTGATTATATTATGTCTGGGAATTGGGATATTGTACGTTTGGCTGAGGGTGTATTCTTGATTGGATTTATTCCCTGGCTGTCGGTATTTTTCAATAATGCTATAAGTGCTATTCATGCGGGCTTGACGGGGAAATGTTTTGCTGAATATGGTTACCTTCGCATTCTTCAAGAAAATATGTCACATGAAGAGTTTAAAGATGTGTTGAAAAATTCTTCTACTGTGGATAGTAATTCGCAAAGATTTTTCTTTGCCCTGTGGAATGGAAAATATCGCAATTTTGTATCCTGCCCAGAAACAGTGAATTCAAGATATTTAAGTATTTTGGGGCTAATTATTTATGGTCTTCCTCATTGGCTCATAAATATTAGGCATAAGAGTCGTGGATACAACTACGGTGAATATAGACCAGAAATTTTTGGATTTGTAGAGGGAACTTTAGGGGGAGACCAAACTGGGCAAGATGAAAATATGAAAGGTAAAAAATCCTCCATAATCAGGCGGTTGGTTCTGTGGATTTCTAAAGAGTGGGAATCTCGGAACCGTGGTTAACGCATTTTGGTTAGACCCTCCTCCTCTGTAGTTTCTAGCTGTAGGGAACCTATAACCCGTGCAGAATTTGTGCCTTGGTTTAGCGTCTTCGACCATGGTTTTTAACTACGACCAAAGACACTAACCTATGGCACAAATCCGTACCCCTTGACCGGATCTCTGGCTGCGTCAGGTAGGTGAGAGCCGGTTATGGGTTATGATTTAGCCTTTTCGTCGATAGGTTAGTGTCTTCACTGCGGGTTAAAGACTCGCGGCGAAGACACTAACCTATCGAAAACCTCGGTCTAAAAAGCAGGCGGCCCCGGATGCATGCACGCATCCGGGGCTGTCTCTTTTGCTTTTTTGACGAATTCTCTATTGCTATTTTGATATAATCATAGGAGATGTAATTAATAGTCAGAAGGACTGGGTAATATTGATATATTGCAGAATTTTTTCATATTAAAATTTAGTGACGTAACAAGAGAAGTGACTCTACGAGAGGCTATTGGAGGTATCGATGAGTTTTCTAAACTATAACAAAGATGAAAAGCTAGAATTTAACTATAAGAGGGCATGCGGCCTGTGGTTAATTGTGGTGGCGGCAGTTATAGCAATAGCCGCCATGACTGGAGGAAAGCAAATAATAAACATGCAAGTATTCAGTATTGGCTATGTTATTAGCTTTTTCTCGATCAACATGAACAAAAAGGTGCTAAATAGCCTGTCTGATGGTCCTTCAAGTGAATTTCAAAAGAAAGTATCTTCACGTGCCGTTATTCTATTATTTGTCTTGATGATTTTGCTGGGCGGCCCATTCTTTGCAACTGAAAATTGGAGACTGATTTGGCTGGGAGCGCTGATGGCAACCGCGCTGCATTTCTTCCCATACTATTTTGTGCATGGAAAGTCAATGATATATCTGGGTCTTATCTGTGCCATTAACGTGTTTGCAGGATATATTTTTACCAGCATCCCGTTAGAGGTAATTGCATATATCGATGCGGCGATTAAGCTCCTCTTCGGAATCTATCTGCTATTCCTTTCAAAGCCGTCAAAACAAAAGTAAGGCAAATCTTCGGCACGGCAAAACAGGGCGGCCCCGGACGCACACACGCATCCGGGGCCGCCCGCCACCTGTCAGGACCTACTTCTTAGCGCCGAACGCCCGTGTCCACGCCCAGCGGGTCAGCACCGCCGTGCCCACCGCAACCGCCATCGGCAGCCACGCACTCGCACCCTGACCCGTAAAACCAATCAACAACGTCAACGCAGACAACGGCGCATTCATCGAAATACCCAAAAACGCCGCCGTACCCGTCAACGCCGCCGCATACAACACCATCGACGCGCCACCCGGCACCCCGCCCAAACCCGGGAACGCCCACAGCACCAGCGCCGCCACACAAAACGCAACCGCCGCACCCAACGCCAAACCCGGCGTCAACGTACCGCCATAAGAACCGAAACGCAGACTCAACACCACCACGGCAGCCTTCGCAACAGCCAACGCCAACACATACACTGCCGCCGATGCGGTCAAACCGCCCGCCGCCGCATCCAGCGACACATTAAACGTGTGCTGAGTCAGCAGACGACCATTACCCAGAATCTCCGGAAGCCACAGCGAAACCACCGCGACCAGCGCAAACGCTACAGGAATACGCCACAGAAGAGAACGATCCTTCGCCTTCAACTTCTCCGCACGCTGCGACAACGCCCTAAAACCCAACGCCAACGGAGTCAACACCACACCCGTCAGCGCCGCCACTGTCAGCGTCGTCGCATCCAACGGAAGCTGCGGCACCGGGTACGTCGGCTCATTGACGATCACCAGATTCGCCGTGACCGTCGCCGTCCACACCGTCACCGCACCCACATATAGCGACCGCAGGCTCAAACCAACAGCCATCGCCTCCACAAGGTACACCACGCCACCAATCGGCACCTGATACACCGCCGCCAAACCGGATGCCGCACCCGCCGCCACCAGCAGACTACGCTCACGAACACCCAACAGTGCGGCACCGTCAGCGCCCACAAAACCAAGACGCTCCAGCAGATTCGAGGTGCGGCCAGCCGCCAAAGCACCCAGCTCACGAGGCGCGACTTCCTTACCCACAGGAGAGCCCGCACCCACCGCAACAATCTGAATCACCGAATGCGAAATCTGCCGCCACAGTGACGGGGTGCGGTCCTCCTCGGTAGCACCGGCAATCTGCGACTTCACGCCGACCACACGCCGCCCACCGGACTGCAGGTAGTACCATACCAGCGCCACAAACGGGCCCAGCGCCGCCAAAACCAAGGCACGACGCGCCGGATCGGCGCCGTCAGTCACCATCGGGTGATGACCCTCAGCCTGACCGAAAGTTAGCTCCTGCATGAAGTCCAGAACATAATGCAGAGCAATCGCGCCCAAGCCGCTGAACACGCCCGTGACCAGCGCGGCAAGGGTCAGCCCCAGCAGGAGGCGAAACGAAAAAGAACGGAAACCCGCAGGGCTCTGCGGGCTATTCGGGGAAGAACTCGAGGAAGAACCAGTATGAGAAGACATAGAAAAAGGGGTTTGTGTGTTGCGTGCTGTGTGGTGTTGGAGGCTTCATGCCCGGCACAAACTGCCGCGGGTGAAGCTGTTTTCATTCTACGCCCGCAGAATTACGCCCTCCCCGGCATGCCAGAACGTGAGAAGCGGAGCCCCGCCCATTGGGTCGCGGAGCATGAGGTGAAGCCGCCGCCCAGAAAACGCGGAAGAAACAGAGCCAGGTCACATGCCCGTAGCCACACCCGCTATGCTGGAAGGGTACGCCTCCACGCGCCCGCCGCGCACCGAACAGTAGCCCCCGGAACACACCGGCGGCACGCCTGCCGGCACCCGGCGCAGGCACCCCATTAGGAAGGATCAACGATGACCGCAACTATTGCTTTTCTCGGCACCGGCTCCATGAACGGCTCCATCGCCGCAGGTCTGCTCGCTGCAGGCCACGACCCCGCCCACATTCGCGCCACCGTGCGTAGCGAAGAATCTCGCGCCGCCCTCGCCCAGCGCCTCGGCGACAAGGTAGAAATCATCACCACCGGCGGCGAAGCTGACGGCAACCACAAGGCAACCGCCCACGCAGACGTCGTTCTGCTCGGCGTGAAGCCCTACGGCATTGTTGAGCTTGCCCGCGATATTGCACCCGCCCTCGCGCCGAACGCTGTTGTGGTGTCCGTTGCTGCTGGCGTGACCCTCGAAACCCTCGCCGAGTGCCTTCCCGCAGGTCAGCCCATTGTTCGCTGCATGCCGAACACCCCCTCCTCCGTGGGCAAGGGCGTGCTCGCCATCTCCACCACCGACACCGTGAAGAACGAGCAGAAGAAGCTCGTCGAAGAGGTCCTGGGCACTGTCGGCTTGGTCGTTGAGGTCCGCGAAGATCAGATGGATGCGGTCACCGCCGTCTCCGGCTCCGGCCCGGCATACGCGTTCCTGCTTGCGGAGGCGATGGCCGCCGCCGGTGAGAAGCTCGGCCTGGACGCAGACACCGCCCTCAAGCTTGCCAGCGCAACCGTTGCCGGTGCGGGCTTCCTGCTCGACACCAACCCGGATGCGCCCGCCCTGCGCCGCGCCGTGACAAGCCCGAACGGCACCACCGAGCGTGCACTGAACACCTTCGTGGACGGTGGCCTCTTCCAGCTGACCGAGGACGCGATGCGCGCCTGTGCGGCACGTTCGGCGGAAATGAGCCAGCTGTACACCGCTGATGAGGACTAATCAGCGGGAATTAACCAGTGGAAACTAATCAGCGGGGACTAATACCGTCTGGTAGCATCCCCCCCCTGACTAGGTGAAACTACAGAAAAACAGCCTCCTCCCGGCAGAACGGGAAGAGGCTGTTTTTCTATGCCTATTTGCTTTTCTATGTCTAATCGCGGGCTACTCAAATGCGGGCTCTTCAAAACCAGCAGAGCTGGGGAAGATAACCGCCGCAGCGAGGAAAAACGCGCTTAGGGTCGTGCCGCGAAACGCTCAATCAGGTCCACCTGACCGGACACAATCAGAATGTCGCGCGAGTGAATGCGGGTGGTGGCGTCCGCGTAGGTGAAGTCCTCACCTGGGGACTTAATGCCGACCACGGACACGCCGTACTTGGAGCGGATATCCGACTCAGCAAGGGTGAAGCCGTGGGTTTCCTTCGGCGGGCGCATCTTCGCAATCGCGAAGTCGTCATCAAACTCAATGTAATCCAGCAGTCGACCCGAGACCAGGTGCGCGGCGCGGCGGCCGGCATCCGCCTCAGGGTAGACCACGTGGTGCGCGCCAATACGCTCCAGAATCTTGCCGTGCGCGGGGGTAATAGCCTTCGCCCAAATACGCTCCACGCCAATGTCCACGAGGTTCGCGGTAATCAGCACGGATGCCTCCACCGAGGTGCCCACACCCACCACGGCGGAACCGAAATCGTCCGCACCCAACTGGTGCAGGGTGTCGATATCGGTCGCATCGGCGGAGACCACATGGGTCAGCACGCCGGACCACTTCTGCACCAGCTCGGGGTCCTTCTCAATAGCAAGGACCTCCTTGTTCTGCAGGCGCAGCTGGGCCGCCACCGCGGAGCCGAAGCGTCCCAGACCAATCACGAGGACGGGGGCGTTATGTGCACTAGCCAATGGTGGGCCTTTCTTCGGGGAACTTGTAGAGGCGGCGGCGTGAACGCAGCGCCAGGCCGGTCGCGGCGGTTGTGGTGCCCACACGGCCAATGAGCATCAGGCCGCTGAGCACATAGATACCCGCCGGCGGCAGGCTGGAGGAGAGACCATTCGAGAGGCCGCAGGTCGCGAAGGCGGAGATGACCTCGAAAATGACCTCCTTGAGGTCCGCGCCGCTAATAATCAGAATCGACGCGGCGCCGACACCTACCACGGTAGCACCCATAACAATCACGGAGATAGCAATACGCAGGGAGGACTCGGGGATGGTGCGGTTGAACGCGACAACCTTCTGATCGCCTCGCGCCTCAGCAAGGATAGACAGGGCAATCACGGCGATGGTCGTGACCTTCACGCCACCCGCGGTCGAGCCGGAGCCACCGCCAATGAACATGAGCATGTCCGTCAGGAGCGTGGAGACGGGGGTAATGCTGCTCATATCGACCAGATTGAAGCCGCCCGAACGCATCATTACAGAAGCAAAAATGGCGTTCAGAACCTTGTCGCCTGCGGAGTAGTCGCCGATGGTGGCGGGGTTGTTCCACTCGAAGAGACCCCAGAAGAACGCGCCAAAAGCAAAGAAAAACAGGGTCGTCACGGTGGTCAGCTTCGCGGTGAGCGACCAGTGGCGGGGGCGGAAAGGATGATGCTGAATCGCAATGAAAACAGGGAAACCGAGCGAGCCCAAGAACACGGCAATGCAGATGGGCACGAGCAGGAAAAGGTCATGGCCGTAAGGCACGATGCCGTCGGAATGCGGAGTGAAGCCTGCATTGTTGAAAGCTGAAATAGCGTAGAAGATGCTGTGCCAGATGGCTTGGAACGGGTCTTCGCCGAGGGTCAGGAAACGAGGAATCAGCACAAGCGCAATGATTGCCTCGATGGAGAATGAAGCATAGGAGACGCTCTTGATGATGCCACCGACCTCGCCAAGACGGCTGATGTTCAGGTCTTCCTGTGCGATGAGTTTGGTGCGCAGACCCATCTTACGGCCGATAGCCAGCGCCAGCAGGGAGGTAATGGTCAGAGTACCCAAACCACCGACATGACAAGCCACAAGAATCATTGCCTGACCGAAGGTGGACCACTGCTCGGCGGTGGAGACGGTAGTCAGGCCGGTCACCGTCACCGCGCTGGTAGAGGTAAAAAATGCGTGGTGGAAAGGCGCGGGCTGCCCATCATTGGAGGAGATGGGCAGTAGCAAGGTGAGCGTAAAGAAGATGATGACCAGCAGAAACGCAGTGATTGCGGTGCGCGAAGGCGAGGCAAGAACGGTCACGTCAATAAAGTCACGGAACCGTTCGAGGGTCTGCAGATTGAACCCCATGGGGGCGCGCTTACGCTGAACCTCGGAGGTTTCGCTCACGTGGTCGCGTAGGGCAAGCAGACGATCGAGGTCAATACCGGGCACACTCGTGAGGATGCTAAGGTTTTCGGCCTCGAGACGGTCGCGTCGACTACGGTGAACCTGCTGCTTTTGAGGCACGGATGTGGTGCCGCTGAGGGTGTCCCAGCGGCGGTTGAGCTGGCCCTGGGGGTGGTGGTGTCGGCGCCGGGTGCGGCGGAGTATGCGTCCCATGCGCCTCCTTCAGCGGGTCTGGGTGTTGGTGTGTTGGGCGGCGGATATGTGCCTGTTTTGACGCCTTCTAGTGTATCGCGCCGGGTGCCTACTGAGGGGGTTGAGGCTCTGGTGGTTTGGGGGTAAATATGTGAGCTTGGAGAAGGCGTGCGGTTGGTTTTGTGGGTGGAACCACGAAAACTATATATTCTGAATTAGCTATATAAGTATTGAGGGTCTGGGTGGCTCGCATATGCCTAGGATGAGATACAGGAAATCTCCACGAGATGTGATAGGCACTTCATGCTTTTCTCCCCTTCAGTGCTTCATATTGAGGTAGCATTCAGCGGTCTTTCAGAATTTTTGAAGGTAATTTCTGTATCAGCCTCATTCTAAGCTTGAGGCGTCACTTTATATGTCATAATCGCTATATGCATTCTGATGTTTTTTCTGTCATCGCGGATCCGACTCGCCGCCGAATTGTGCGTATTCTCGCTGAGCAAACCCACACGGTGGGTGCAGTGGTTGAAAAGCTGGGCATGAGCCAGCCGACCATTTCGAAGCACCTGAAAGTCCTTCGCGATGCAGATGTGGTCTCCGTGACCGTGGAGGGGCAGCGTCGCCTCTACTCCCTGAACCCGGATGTATTCGCCACCGTGACCGAGTGGATCAACGAGACCGTTCAGATTGCACGTCAGTCCAATGAGGCGCACGCACCCGTGGCACTGCCCGGTGGCGTGACTGCATCTGCCTCCGATAAGACGGCAGCTGAGAAGCCGGTCGAGAAGACCTCCGAAAAGAGTGCTCCGAAGCCCGAGGCGACCGACTCCGAAACTCTCACCGTTGAGGCACCCACCTCCGAGGAAATCGAGCAGGCTCGCATTCAGCGCGCCCGCGCACAGTACCTGACCCCCAGCGCGCGCATCTACTCGCGCCCTGCGGAGCAGGCTGCTGAGAGTGCCGCTTCCGAAGCTGTCGCTGAGAAGGCAGGAGCTACTGAGCCTACCCCGCAGGAAGAGGCAGTGGATAGCACCCCGATGCGCCCCTTCACTCCCGCATCGTACGGTTACGATGCTGGGGTGACCCCCGCGGCGTCGGCAACCCCCGTTCAGCCCGCTACCCCGGCGGCATCCGCTGAGGTGAAGCCCGCTGAGACCAACAAGACCACTGAGGCGAAGCCTGTCGTAGAGGATAAGCCGGTGGTAATCGCTCAGCCTGCCGCTACTGTGTCTTACGGTATTGACCCGGCTGCGGTTGTGGGCGGTTCGATTCAGCCTATTGCTGTGACCCCCGAAGCTCCTGCTGCCGAGGAGCCCGCGGTGGCTGAGAAGACTGTCAACGAACAGCCTGCAGAAAAGGCTGAGGAGAAACCCTCGGTTGAAGAAACCGTAGCTACTGAGAAACCTGCAGTTGAAGAATCTGCCCCCGAGAAGGCCGCTGTAGAAGAGTCTGACAAGGCTGAAGGCGCGTCTGAGACTTCCTCTGAGGAGACCGAGTATCAGACCATGCCCGCCTACGATTCGGTGTACCGCCCCAGCACTGAGACGACCAGTACCGAGGTGAAGGACGCCCACCGCGGTGGTCTCTTCGGCTTCCTGCGTGGCCGCCGCCGCTAAGGCGCGCCCTGACGCCGTTCAACCTCCGGCATAACTCATCGATAAAGCACACACACTCTCACTCACCTTTATCTAACCGAAAGACGCATTCACGTGGCTATTCATCGTAAAATTCTGCGCTGGCTCGAGAACGAACTGTTCGAGGGCAATATTCAGCTGGGTCAGGACCTGCCCAGCGATAGCGAGATTGCACGCGCTATTGGTGTGGGTCGTTCCCGCACTCGCGAGGCTCTGCGCACCCTGGAAGATATGGATCTGGTGCAGCTGTACAACGGCCGCGGCAAGGAAATGCTGGTACACCTGAGTGATGAGCCTGCCGCTGCCGCGAGTGCCGCTCTGCGCCTGCACATGTCCAGTTCGCGTTACCCGACTCGTGACCTGGTGCAGACCCGTATTCTGCTGGAAAGCTGGGCGATTGCGCGTATTGACCCGAAGACCGTCTCCTTCGCGGAGATGGACGAGGTTCTGGAGCAGATGGAAGACTTCGACCTGTCGATTCGTGACTTCCTGGAGCTTCTGTTGACGTTCCACCACCAGGTGATGCGTTGCGGTGGTAATGAGTTGCTGGTGGGTCTGCTCGCGTCGGTGCGTCAGCCGAGTTTTGAGTCGATGCTGTCTCTGGTGGGTCGTATGCCGCTGTGGAGTAGCGCTGTTGAGCGTCTGCGTGCTGAGAGCCGCGCTATTGCGGAGGCTCTGAAGGCTGGCGACGCTGCGACTGCGCGTGCCATGGTGATTGGTCAGCTGCGCGGCATGTATTCCGATGCCGGTATTGATCTGGAGCAGGAGGCGACCTCTGCGAATGGTCTGCCGGGTGAGCCGATTGCTTCTGAGTTTGCGCCGGTTGATGTGGATGAGTTTGCCGCTGATGACTTTGATGATTTGATGCAGGACGACCCGTCCTTCGCTGATGCGGAGGCTCTGCCCGCCGCAGATGCACCCGTTGCGGCACCCGCTTCTGTGGCGCCCGCTTCGGATTCTGTTCAGGCTTCTGCTCCGTCTTCTGTCGTGGAGTACACGGTGCCTGAGGGCGATATTGTCTACATTGAGGAGACTGCTGCTGAGACTCCTGTGGAGCGGGTTGATGAGCCTGCTGAGGTTCTTTCTAGCTCTAACGCTTCTGGCTCTGACAAGGTAGAACGTTCCATTCCCGCTGTTGCTCAGCCCGCACCTGCTGCAGCTCCTGCTACTCCCGCGCAGCCTACCGCTCATTCGGTGAGCGCGGATGTGCCGCTGAGCTTCGGCACCCCGCGCCGCAGCACCCCGGTAGCGCAGGTAACCCCCGCTGCTTCTGCGGCTCCGGTTGCTTCTGTAGCGGCTAGCTCCCAGACTCTCGCTTCCCAGCCCCTCAGCTCGCAGACTCTCAGCTCCCAGACCCCCAGCGGTCAGCTGCCGAGCGTCCCTGCCGCGTACGCGCAGGAAGAGGCTGAGGGTCCCGCGAAGGTTCTGCGCGCCTCCACGGCGGCTCCGCGTCGTCGTAGCGGCCAGATTGTTTCCCCGGTGCGTGCGACCATCATTAAGCCTGTGGATCGTAGCAAGGTGCTGACTGCGCCTGCCCGTACCGCGCGTCCCGCGGCTGTTGTGACTGCCGCGGCTCCTGCGGAGTCTGAATCGGCTGAGAATGTTCTGCGTGCCCCTGCGCGCCAGGAGGCGCCCGCCGTTCAGCCTGCTGAGCCTACCCGCCTTGAGGCGGCAGCGACCATTCACGATACTTACGAGAAGCTTCCGCATGAGGAGCCGGTGCAGGAGCGCGGCGGCATCTTCTCGAAGATGAAGCGTTTCTTTGGCGTGGATGTGTACGAACCTGAGCATGACGAAGCGCAGGAGAGTGCCGAGAAGGAGCAGGTCCTGAAGGCTGAAACGAAGCCCGAGTCCCAGCCCGTCATTGATGAGGAGGCGCTGGCTCGTGCCGAGGCTGAGCGTGCTGAGCGTTTGAAGGCGTTGCATGCGGCGGCTGAAGAAGAGGCGGCTGAGGAAAGCGCCGCTGAAGAGGTTTCGGTAGAAGAGCCGCTTGAAGAACCCGCTGAGGCTTCTAATCCCGCCCAGGAATCGGCTGCGGAATCGGTAGAGGTCGCCTCCTCGGCTGAGGAGAGCGCTCCTGAGGATGCTGTAGCTTCTTCCGGTTCGGTGCTGTCTCATGGCCGCGCTAAGGGCTCGAAGAAGTCGAAGAAGAAGCGCCGTTAGGGCTACCGAATCCCCGTTTTCGCCCCGAGATATCCTCGATATACCCGCGGGAAAAGCGGAAATTCAGGGAAAAACTCCTGAAAAGCCGCTCTCGAATGGTGAAAATGGGGGTAAACCTAGTACTCTAGGTAGGTAGCGCTCTAAAACGCAAGGGTATTTCTGTGCCTAAAATGCGTTTTGGATCGGTTATACCGGTATAAATATCCCCGGGTAGCTACCGAGTCGAATGGCTCGGCCGGGTACGAGTAAAGTGAGGAAATCCTATGGGTTCCGTTATCAAGAAGCGCCGCAAGCGTATGTCCAAGAAGAAGCACCGCAAGCTGCTTCGTAAGACCCGCCACCAGCGCCGCAACAAGAAGTAAATAGACTTCTTTCGCCCCGCCCTCCGTATGGAGAGGCGGGGTTTTCGCGTTCCTGCAGTTTTGGCGGGCCGGGTTTTGTACGCCAGGTTTTGTATTTGTAGAGGGTATGTGCGGGTCACTTGTTTGGGGTGCGGCGCGCTATCTGAGAGACTGGGATTATGACTGAAACTTCCACCATTAAAGTTCACCTCATGCGTCACGGCGAGGTGCACAACCCCGAGCGTATCGTGTACGGCCGTCTGCCCGGCTACCGTCTGTCCGATAAGGGCCAGCAGATGGTGCGTCTGAGCGCTGAGGAGTTCGCGGCTCGTGCTGAGCGAGGCGCCCGTTTCGTGCATCTGGTCTGCTCGCCGTTGCAGCGTACCCGTGAGTCTGCCGCCCCGGTTGAGGAGCTGCTGGGTCTGACCGCGCAGCCGGATGAGCGCGTCATTGAGGCGGATAACTACTTTGAGGGTCTGCACGTGAACGCGCAGGAGCTGCTGAGGAACCCGCGTCACTGGACGAAGCTGTACAACCCGGCGCGCCCCTCCTGGGGTGAGTCGTACCTGGATCAGATTCGCCGTATGGCTGCAGCTGTTCAGGATGCGGCGCGTACCGCCTACGAGCGCGGCGGCGAGGGTGCGGAGGCGATTATTGTGTCGCACCAGCTGCCGATTTGGATTACTCGCCTGGGGGTTGAGGGCCGCATGCTGCAGCATGACCCGCGTGCCCGTGAGTGCAACCTGGCGTCGATTACGACTCTGGCGTTTAGCACCACTGATTTTGAGCATGAGATGCCGCGTTTTGTGGAGTATTCGGAGCCTGCCGCGCCGCTGTACGGTGGCGTGATTCAGCTGCCCGGTAGCTAATCCCTAAAGCTGTTTTTGAGCATAGTAAGAGGCTGTGAGCCCATCCGTTACGGATGCGCTCACAGCCTCTTTCTGTAAACCTTGAGGGGCGCAGCGCCAAACCGGCTCTTCAGAGTTGAGTGTGGTTGGA
>NZ_KV811049.1:0-1451 GCF_001812975.1 Rothia sp. HMSC073B08
GGCTCTTCCGAGTTGAGTGTGGGTGACCGGGTGTTGGTCGGGGGTTGCGGGTAGAGGTCGAGGTCCTTGATGATGAGCGGACTTCTACCCCCGCTGTCGTCAAGGACCTCGACAATGTCTCACCCTACCTGCTGCTGCTCTGTGTCGCTTGATCGTTGTGATCGGTGTGATCTGCTCGTCGACTTGGAGGGCTTCCATCTGATGAGTGCGGTTCGCACCCCAGATGCTCTGGTGCTCGATGTTGAGTCGTGCAACCAGCTGGCGGGGTGCCCAGATTGTGGGGTGATCGCTCAAGGTCATGGGCGTGTGGTGGTGGAGGTGATCGACGCGCCCTGGGCCGGGGTCCCGGTGCG
The DNA here is from genome assembly GCF_001812975.1 of Rothia sp. HMSC073B08. Taxonomy (NCBI): domain Bacteria; kingdom Bacillati; phylum Actinomycetota; class Actinomycetes; order Micrococcales; family Micrococcaceae; genus Rothia; species Rothia sp. HMSC073B08. The sequence continues at coordinate 354 of NZ_KV811049.1, forward strand.
GATCCGGTGGCATAAGCGAACGCTGGATATGCCGCGAACATACCTGCCAGATCACGACTTTCGCTGAGCAGAACCACTCGGTGTGTGCTCCCAGGGCGCGTCTGGGTGTTCGGGCGATCCGCTGGGCGATCCGACAGTTGCGCTTCGAGGGAGCCACTATCTCGGGGCTGGCCCGCCAGTTAGGAACCACGTGGAATACCGTGTGGTCCCATATCAAGCCGTGTCTGCAAGCCGCATCTGATGACCCCGCCCGTTTCTCAGGGGTGCGGGTGCTGGGGGTTGACGAGCACGTGTGGCACCACCAGGACCGACGCCGACGAGGGCCCCGTGAGCTCACCGGCATCGTCGACCTGACGCGAGGGGAGGATCATCCCACGGCCCGCTTGTTGGATCTGGTCCCGGGAAGGTCTGGCACCGTGTACAAGAACTGGCTGGCCGAGCGCGGCGAAGACTTTCGCTCCGGTATCCAGATCGCGACGCTGGATCCCTTCCAGGGATATAAGAACGCCATTGATGACCAGCTCCAAGACGCCACCAGCGTGCTCGATGCCTTTCACATCGTCAAGCTCGCCGGTGACGCTCTCGATGAGGTGCGTCGTCGCGTCCAGCAAGACACGACCGGTCACCGCGGGCGCAAGGGTGATCCTCTCTATCAGATCCGCAATCTTTTGCGCGCCTCGCGTGATCGGCTCACGAAGCGTCAACAAGAACGACTCCGTGAGGCCTTCACGGCAGATGAGGCGCATATCAGTGTGGAAGTCGCCTACCACTGCGCCCAGCAAGTGCGCGACGTCTTCCATCAAGCCACACCCGCCCAAGGCCGACGCCTGGCCGCTCATCTCATCCAGCGCCTACCAACGTGTCCCATCCCCGAAATCGCCCGACTGGGTCGAACCCTACGCAAATGGAAGGACGCCTTCTTGGCCTACTTCGATACAGGAGGAGCCAGCAACGGCCCCACCGAAGCCATCAACGGAATCATCGAACTTAGGAAGACGCACCGCCAGAGGCTACCGCAACCCCACCAACTACCAACTCCGAATGCTCCTCATCGCAGGAGGCCTAGATGCCTCCAACCACACTCAACTCTGAAGAGCC
>NZ_KV811050.1:0-15563 GCF_001812975.1 Rothia sp. HMSC073B08
GCCTCCAACCACACTCAACTCTGAAGAGCCGGATATCCTTCTGCATGAGTGAGATACGTTTCAAGACCTGGTGTATGCCGAGTCGTTCTCTTAGATACAATCCCAATCTATGTAATCGGAATCATATTTAAGAGGTGGCTTCAATCTAGCACTCATTAAGGAGTCTTTTCAAGCAACAAATGAGTCATGTGTCACAAAATTTAAGAGTGTATGTGTATAATAAGGTCTGTAAAATTTGGCATTTTGCGCCATTTGTGTACCGATAATTTTTTACACAAATCTTTTATATGACTAAAATCACCTAAAAGATACTCTTTATGATAAGAACACGCATGCATGTTTTAACCGATGTAGCCCGGAGGTAACGACTATTACCTCCGGGCTACATCAGTTATAGAGGGTTAGCCGGCGAAGTGGGCGGTCACCTCCGCCAGACGCGTCGGATTCACCAGGTCAGGGTGCGTACCCTCCAGCAGCACCGAACGGAACGACGAGGCATGCGCCGACCAACCCGCCGCATCCAAATACGGCTGATCCTCATGCGGCACACCCACCAGCAACACATCACCATCAAAGAACGCCTGCTCAGCACCACGCATCAACGCCGCCGAAGCACGCATACTACCCAAGCACACGCCCAACTTCTCCTCCGGTAGGTAACCCATCGCCGAACCCGCCCGCTGCAAACGCTCCAACGTACCCGGCAGATCAAGCCGCTCATCAGCGGCAGGCTCCGGCAAACCGCCCATACGCAGCAGCGCACGGAAGCTCTCCTGCTCATCCGGCGCAGGCACGCCCTGCCACTGCTCCGAAGGATACGCATCCAACAGGATGACGCGCTCAACCTGCGCACCCGCAGCCTGCGCCAAAGCCGCCACCTGCACCGCGGCAGTACCGCCCACAGACCAGCCCATCAACGCAAAACGACGCGGCAACGAACGCTCCGACAGGGTCTTCTCAATCAGCTTCAGGTAGCCCTCAGCCAGCTCCTGCAGGCTCGACGCAAACCCGGCATGCGGGTCAGAGAACACCTCAGCCTGCAAAGCATACACACCCTGCTGAGCCGGAAGATGCGAAAGGTACCCTGCATAACACCAGCCCAAACCACCCGCAGGCGGCAGAATAAACAGCGGCGCGGGGGCATCGGTAGCGTCATGCGCGGTAGGTTGTTCTCGCAGCGGCAGAACCGGCGCGAACTCCGCACCCTCGCCGCGCTCGCCCGCAATGGACGCCGCCAAAGCCTGCACGGTCGGATGTGCAAAAAGCGCACCGATGCTCACGCTCAGACCCAGCTGTTCCTCAACCGCGGCAATCACCTCAAGAGCCGCCAGCGAATGACCGCCCGAGGCGAAGAAATCCTCGTCCACGCCGAAACGCTCACGACCCAGCACACCGGCAATAATCGAGCACAGCTGCTGCTCCAGCAGACCGTGCGGGCCCTCAGCATCAGAAGTCTGCGGGGTCAGGTCCAGGGACGCCAACAGCTTGCGATCCGCCTTACCGGAGGGGCTCACCGGCAGAGCAGGCAGGGTGTGCCACAGGGTCGGAACCATGTAGTCCGGCAGAACCTGCGCACAATGCTCGCGCGCCGCCTCCACCAGCTGCTCGGCACGCTCAGCGGGCACGTCGCCGACCTCCAGCACCGCCGCCAGGGCAGGCTCACGCAGGCCGCGGTACAGCAGAGCCACCGAAGCGCTCACGCCCTCAACTGCGGCAAGAGCCATCTCAATATCGCCCAACTCCAGGCGCTGACCGCGCACCTTAATCTGGTAGTCCGTGCGGCCACGGTAACCGATGACGGCGCGGCCGTCGGGAAGAATCTCCCAGCACGCCAGGTCGCCCGTACGGTACAGGCGCTGGCTCTCACCGTTCAGCAGCGCGAGCGCACCGGCAGGAGCCTGCTCCACGAAAGCCGCTGCGGTCGCCTGCGGGTTGTTCTTGTAGCCGCGCGCCAGCTGCACGCCCGACAGGTGCAGCTCACCCGTCACACCCACCGGCACGGGGTGGCCGGTCGGGTCAAGAATCAGGGTTCCGGTGTTCCAGACCGGCTCGCCAATGGGCACGCTCTCGCGCTGCGGGTCGGTGGAGGTCTCCCAGAAGGTCACGTCCACCGCCGCCTCGGTCGGGCCGTACAGGTTCAGCGGGTACACGCCCAGAACCTCGCCCGCAGCCTGCACCTGGTCCTTCTGCAGCGCCTCACCCGAGCAGACCACATAGCGCAGGGGTTGCTCTCGACCCTGACCGAAGCCGGCATCAGCCAGGATGCGGCGCGCCGCCGGTGAAGAGGTCAGCGCCGACAGCATGGTCGGCACAAAGTGCACCGCCGTGACGGACTGCTCGGCAATCACGCGCGACAGGTAGGCGGGGTCGCGGTGTCCCTCCGGGGCGGCAATGACCACGGCGGCGCCCTCGGCGAGAGGCCAGTACAGCTCCCACACATGCACGTCAAAGGAGATGGGGGTCTTGTGCAGAACGCGGTCGCCCTCCCCCACCGGAATCTGGTGCTGCTGCCAGCGCAGGCGGTTATCAATCGCGCGGTGGCTGATGGCAACGCCCTTAGGCCTGCCCGTGGAGCCGGAGGTGAAGAGCACGTAAGCGTCCTCGTCCAGGCCGGTTTTCATGCCCGGAAGCTCCTCTGCGGCGGGTGCCGAGGAGGGAGCCCGGGTGGGTTCCTCTGCGCTCAGTAGGGGCAGAGTATGCTGCGGCAGGTTCGCGTGACGCGCAGGCTCCTGCGGGTTCAGCTCCTGCGCGCTCAACGGATGCAGACCGGGGCCGTGCAGCAGCAAGGAACATTCGGCGTCCTCCATCATCACGCCCACACGCTCGGCGGGCAGATCTGGAAGCACCGGCACGTAGGTGGCGCCAGCGTACAGCAGGGCGTACAGCGCCACGTACTGCTCGGCGCCGCGGTGCACACGCAGACCCACCGCATCGGAAGGGCGAACGCCCCAATCCAGCAGCTGCGCGGCAAGCGCACGGGCGCGCTCGTCCAGTTCGGCATAGGTGAGGGCGCGGTCAAAAGCGTAGGCGCGCTCCGACTCGGGGGTGAGCACCTCACCGGGCGCGGGGGCAGAATCCAGCACCGCGAGCGCCTGCGGATGCGCCGCCACCGCGTCACGGAAGCGACCCAGCAGGGTCTTATACTCCATCGGATGCTCGGTAAGCGCCGGGGCGGTCAGCTCGCGCAGGGTCGCCAGTTCAGCCTCGGTCGCCAAGCCGAGATTGTTCAGGGAAGCGCCCTCGCGCTGCGCCTCCGCCGCGTAGGCGGGTAGCCACTCGCTCAGGCGCGCTACGTGATGTTCCAGCTCCTCAGCGGTGTAGAGCGCCGGGTTCATGTCAATCTCGCAGGAGATGCTGTTGCCGCGGCCGGGCATGCCGCGCAGGGTGAAGGTCGCGTCGGCAACGGGACCGGCAGAGATATTGTGGATGCGCGCGGTCGGTACCGGGGCTCCGGACCCGCCCTTGGAGGGAGCCGCCAGCGGCAGCACCGCGTCAAAGGGCACCACGTTAATCTGCGCACCAAACAGCCTGGACTGGGCGTTACGCGCGGTACGCTCGAGGTCTTCCTGACGAGCCAGCGGATGCTCCGCGTTGCGGGCGTACTGTTCCTTCACCGAGTGCAGGGACTCCGCGATGGGGCCGGTCGCCGCAACCTGCACCGGCAGCACGTTCACCGCGGTACAGCCGGTCTGCGCGCTCGCCGTGCCCAGGGCGCGGGTCGACTCCGGCAGGGTGCGGGCGAACATGCGGTTCATCTGCGGCACGCCGAATGAAGCCTGCGGGTAGCCGCCCACACGCGCCAGGTACGAGCCGACGGCGGCAGTCGCTAGCACGGGCCAGGAGACGGCGTGCTGCTTTGCCGCATCCAGTAGAGCCTGCTGGGTGGGCGTATCAATGCTGAACGCCACGCGCACAGACTGCGCCGACGGGGAGGCGGTACGACCCGCCAGGGAGGTGTCTTCCTGCTCCAGGGCGCCGCTCGACTCCCAGAAGGCGACGTCTTCGTCACGGGCGGTGGAGGCGGCATCGTCGGCGTCGAGCAGCTGCTGCAGGCTCATGCGGCGGGTTGCCGGAACCGACTGACCGGCGGACAGGGCGCGGTATATCGCCGCCACGCGGGAGAGGCCGTTGAACGCGGCGAATCCGTCGGCAACCACGTGGGAGAAGGAATGGTACACCCAGAGGAACCCGCCATAACGCGCCACTGCGCTGCGCACGGTCACGCCCTCATCGGTGGTAAGGGGCTGGGCGAGCAGGCGCTGCGCCCAGGCGCGTACCGGCGCGGGCAAATCAGAGTCAGGCAGGGCTGATTCGGGCAGGTCAGAGGCGTTCTCCTCCCCCGCCTCGGCGGTGTCGCTCAGCTCGTCCTCATCCACGAGCAGGTCAATGCCCGCGAGGAACGCCTCAAGCGGAAGAATCTGCTGGGAGGCGGCACCATCGGCAATGCGGGTGCGCACGCGGAAGCCCTCGTTCTCACGGTAGAGCTGCTCAAAAGCCTCACGCAGCAGAGTGAGGTCGGTGTCTGCGGGGCATTGCAGAACCTCCGCGGTGTTGTAGCAGGGGTTTGTCGGGTCAATCGCGGCGGCAAAATAGATGCCGCGCGCGTTAGTGGTCAGCGGCAGCCAGGGGCTGTCAGCGCTGTGCTGTGCGGAGGGGTTCGCGGCGGTGCGAAGGTCGGAAGCAGTCCCGAAGCTAGCGGGTGCGGTAGTATCAGCTACGCCCATGATGGCCTCTCAAAGGTCTGGATTAGGGGTCTGGATTAGGGATGATATGCGGTGTGTTAAAGGTAGGTGTGAAAGGTAGGCTACTGCCCCGCCGCTTCACGCTGACAGAAGTGCGCTGGCAGAAGTGCACTGACAAGGGTAAACGCAGCTACACAACACGGCGTAAAACCGGCGCACAGAAAAACGAGGCGAGTAGCAAACACCCCGGGCACCCGCCTGCATTCGCGGCAGGCGGGCACTCGGGGTGCGGTAACGCTTAGCCCAGGCGGGAGGCGATGAACTCCACGGTCGGGTTCTCCACCAGCTCGGTAAACTCAATCACGGCGCCCTCAGCGGCAAGGTCGTCGAGCAGGGCGAATGCGCCCATAGAGTCCATGCCTAGGGAGAACAGGTCGGTGGTCGGCTCGTCAAAAGCGGTCTGCAGGGAGTCGGGCTCGACGATGTACTTCTCCATGATGGGGCGCAGGGTCTCAAATGCGGACATTTTTCTCCTCAATAGGGGTAGGAATAAGGGCGTACGGTTTAGCCGAAAATTTCGGCAAGCTTGGCGCGCAGCTCGCGGCGGGAAATCTTACCCACGTTCGTGGTGGGCAGCTCCTGCAGAACCTGCACGCGCTCCGGGATCTTGAAGTCGGCGAGCTTCTTCGAGGTGAAGAACTCGTGCATCGTGCGGCGCGGGTTTTCGCCCAGGTCAGCGCCTTCCTTCGGCACAATGACCAGGCCCACGCGCTCGCCCACAGTCTCATCCGGGATACCCAGAACCACGGCGTCAAAAACGTCGGGGTGGGTCAGCGCCAGCTCTTCGATTTCGTCCACGGCAATCTTCTCGCCGTTGCGGTTAATCTGGTCCTTCGCGCGGCCGGTCACCTCAAGGTACTTGCCTGCAACCAGTCGCACAATGTCGCCGGTGCGGTAGAAGCCGTCCTCGGTGAAGCCGTAACGGTTCGCGTTCTCCTCCAGGTAGTAGCCGCGAATCGTGTACGGACCGCGGGTGAGCAGGTGACCGCTCTCGCCGCGCTTCACCGGCTGATCCTGATCATCAACAATCAGAATTTCGTCGTCGGGGCTGATCGGGTAGCCCTGGGTCCTCAGGCGCAGCTCAATCATGTCGGTCGAGCGGGTGTAGTTCACCAGGCCCTCAGCCATGCCGAACACCTGCTGAACGGTGCAGCCGAGCACCGACTCAATCTTGCCCGCAACCGCCGGAGCCAGCTTCGAACCGCCCACCTGCAGGGTCTGCAGAGACGGCAGGGACACGCCGCGCTTCTCCGCGGAGGCGACCCACGCCTGAGCCAGCGGCGGCACCAGCGCGGAGGTGGTCACACCCTCCATCTCAATGAGGTGGAACGCAGTCTGCGGGGACGGATCCGCCGCGAACACCAGCTTGCCGGAGGCGCACATGACGCCCAGAATACCGGGCGAGCTCATCGTGAAGTTGTGCGCGGCGGGCAGCACCACGAGCATGGTCGTGTTGTTGTTCAGCTTGCAGATGTCGACCGAGCCGCGCACCGAGTACAGGTAGGCGGCGTGGGTGCGAGGAATCAGCTTCGAAATGCCGGTCGTACCGCCGGAGAGCTGCAGGAACGCCACCTGCTCGCTCGCGCGCAGGTTCTCGGTGTTCTGAATGACACCGGGCACGAACTCTTCAGCGAGCTCCTCTTCGGTCAGCGGGGTCAGCGGCTCCGCAACGTCAATAGCGACCGGCGGCTCCAGGGAGTTCTTGCGCAGCTCGGCGGCAACGTCCTCGTGCAGGGCGGCGAAATCTGCGCCCGGGGTCAGCGAAGAGAACACGTGCGCCGCAGCGTCGGTCCGGGTCGCAAAGTGCACGAGCTCGGTGGTGCGGTGCTGCGGCAGGCAGAACACCGGCAGCGCAGCCGCCCAGAAAATACCCAGCAGGTACACCAGGTACTCGGCGGTGTTACCCAGCTGCAGCAGCACACGGTCACCGGGCTGCACGCCAGCCTGAACGAGGCGCGCCGCAGCGGCACGACCTGCCGCCTCCAGCTCACCGTAGGAGAGGCGAATCTGCTGAGGCTTGCCGTCCTCATCGAGCTGCGCGTGCGAGAGCGCCACCAGCGCCGGGAAGTGCGGCTTCGCGCGGCATGCATCTAGCAGGAACTCGGGGATGGTCTGGTCAATCCAGTAGCCGGCTTCGCGGTACTTCGCGGCAAAAGACTCGGGGATGAGCGGCGTGGGGGCCAGGGGGCTACGTTCTACGGTCATCTTCTCTCGATTTCTGTGTCGTTTGCGGTTTCTATAGCGCTCACGTGCTGCGTGCGTTCGCAGCGTGATGCCATCTCGTCAATGAGGGCGGGTGCGCAACCTACGTCGGGTACCCTTCGGCACCCCTCGCGGCGCGGTAGTGTTGCACTTCTCTTAGGCTGTACTTCTCTAGGATACGGGCGCGGCGGTGTTTACCCTAACAGGACCCCCGCACGCCCACCATGCGGGGTGTGCTCTACCCGTGCAGGATCCCTAGGCGACCTCTCGCTACTCCTCAGCTAAGCTCCGTTCGGCGCGCTCAGCCTCCCGGCGGGCAGCAATAATACGTTCCAACGCCGGCACAATCGCACCGCGCCAGCACGCATAATCGTGACCGCCGTTGAAGGTCGTGCAACGCGCATTCTTCAGGCCCAGCTTTTCCAGGCGCTCCTTCAGCTCGCGGTGAGGCGGTACCAGAACCCACTCCTGCTCCCCCACCTCAATCTCAAGGTAAAGGTGGCGCAGGCGGTCGATCTCACCCGCCGCTTCCAGCTCGTCCAGGCGGTCCATGACCTGCGGCTGCCACAGCGACGAAGACTGCGCGATCGCGCCGCCAAACGCCTCCGGGCGGCTCAGCACCGCCAGCAGGGAGGACAGCCCACCCAGCGACTGACCGTTAATCACAATGTTCTGCGGGTCGGTCTTAATACCGTGCACAGCCTCCAGGTGCGGGAACGCAATCTCCACCAGGTAGTCGGCAATCGGGTTGTCACCGTTCAGTTCCTTCCAGCGGTTCTCGCGACCGCCAGAGTGCAGGAAGAACACGTGCATCGCCGGAATACGGCCCGCCTCATGGGCGCGGTTGAGGGTCTGCTCCATGCCCTGGCTGAACCACATCTCACCGTCAAACTGGATGAACAGTGGCGCATCCGGGGCGGGATCCCCCACACGACCGAGCACGTACTGGTGACCGTCAGAGGTCTGCATCCACTCGGGGGCGGGCAGCGCGTCAATCTCTTCCTGAGTCAGGATGAACTCCTGCACCGGCGCGTGCTCAAGCTGCACCATACCCATGCAACGACCGATACGGTTGCACGCGGTCTCGGGGTTCAGCGGGTCGCCTTCTCCGGAGTCCAGGGCGGCGCGCAGGCGCACCTGGTCGTCATCGCCCAGCCAGGCGGGGCGCTCGCCGGGCAACGCCGGCAAGAAGTTGTAGGAGGCACGCCAGGTGGTTTCCATCTGCATGCTCAGCTGCCACCAACCAGTGCCCTCGATGCGGGCCATGAGGGAACGGTCGAGGTTCTTCTCATCGGTCAGGCGGTTGATGAACATGAGCACCTGCTCCGCCTGCTCGTTGTGGTACAGGAAGGTGACGATGCGTTCGTTCTCGCTGATGCTACCGTCTTCGCGGTGCACCGGCTCGATAATGGGGGTGCCTTCGGAGACGACCTCAACGATGCGGGCGTTCAGCTCTTCGGGGCTGACCGCCTCGGCGATAATGGCGCTGATGAGGGGGCTGTCCACGCGCGGTGCCGGTACGGGACGCGGGATCTTGGGAGGGGCCGGGCGCACGGTCGGCGCAACGGTACGCGGCTGCGCCGAAGTAGCCTGTTCAGAAGTGTTCTGGGCAGAAATACTCTGCGCGGGAACGGTCGCGGTGGGTTCGTGCTCGCCCAACGGTTCCTCCTTGGTCTGTGGAAACACTCAATCGGTGAGAATCGGTGAGGAGGCGCATTATCATTAGTTAGCCTCTACTACCTCACTCTATGGTATCCCTTACCCAAACTCCAGCCAAAGGGAAAAGCGAAAGAACCACAACATGACATTCATGACAGCGAGCGCGGGGTTCAAATGCAGGCCCCAACTGTAGGTCGCAAACAGTGCCCACCACAAACAGGGCAGTTAAATGAGATGAGGCACCGAGACCGTGCATCAAACCTCCAAACAGTGAAGGTCTCATACGGCAGTCTCGGTGCCTCATCTGCGGGTTCCCAAAATGGAACCTACCCAGTGCTCGGATCCGTTCATGCGTCAAAGACGGGCGAGCACCGGGTAGGCGCCCTACGCGCAGGGGATCCTGGGTCCCTCAGATCCTAGCGTTCGCTGCTTGGCGCAATGCCGAGCTTTTCCACCCGTACTGAGACGGTTGGTGCTAACTCCCACGCGGCTTAGGGGCGAAAACTATTCGCTTTCGCGGGCCGCCGAAATAGCGTCAGCGGCAATATGAATTGTTTGGTTCTCCTTCGGAATAACCAAAGGGGTACCAGTGCATGGATCAGGAATAATGACCGATTGCAGGTCAAAAACTTCCTGAATAAGTTCCGGTGTAATTATCGCACGCGGATCGCCCTGAGCGATAATCCGTCCCTGCTTCATTAACACAACATGAGTAGCATACCTGAAAGCAAGGTTCAGGTCATGCAAAACCACGGCTACAGTCCGACCTTCGGAATGCAACTTCTTCGTCAGGTTCAGCACTTCAATCTGGTGCGTGATGTCCAGGTAGGTGGTCGGCTCATCGAGCAGGATCAGCGGGGTCTGCTGCGCCAGGGTCATGGCAATCCACACGCGCTGACGCTGACCACCGGACAGCGCCTCAATGGGGCGTTCGGCAAGCTCCAGAACGTTCGCAGCCTGCATCGCATCCACACAGGCGCGCTCGTCCTCATCGGACCAGGAACGCAGCAGCGACTGGTGCGGGTAGCGGCCGCGCGCCACCACATCCGCCACGGTCACGCCGCTAGGCGCCTCCGGGGTCTGCGGCAGCATCGCCAGGATCTTGGCGATGGCGCGGGACTTCATCTGCGGCAGCGGGGTGCCGTCCAGGCGAACCTCACCCTGCTTGAGCGGGTTCACGCGGGCAAGAGCCTTCAGGGTGGTCGACTTACCGCAGGCGTTCGGGCCCAAGATAACGGTCAGCTCCCCCTCCGGCACCTGAAAATCTACCCCGTTGAGCACCGTATGCTCACCGTAGGCAACCACCATGTTCTCGCCTTCAAGGCGGGTCGTCACACTAGTGTTCACTAGCTCTTCTTCCTTTCGAGGTAAATCAGGTAAATCAGGTACAGGCCGCCAATCGCGCCGGTCACCACACCCACCTGAATGATGCGTCCGGGAACAGCGAATCGGCCAATCAGGTCAGAGCCGAGCACCATGAGCGCACCCATAAGTGCCGCGGAGGTGAAGCCCACCCCGCCACTACGAGACAGGGTCTTCGCGATGTGCGGTGCCGCCAGGGCGACAAAGGCAATCGGGCCGGTCGTCGCGGTCGCCAGCGAAACCAGAAGCACACCGATAAACAGAGCCGCCACACGGTACGCATTCACGCTCACACCCAAACCGGATGCCACCTGGTCACCAAAACGAATCGCGCCCAGCGGGCGGACCAGCATCAGCAGCAGCGGAGTCACCACGAGCAACAGACCCATCAGCGCGTAGGTGCGCTCCCACGTGATGTCATTGAGCGAACCGGCAAGCCAGGACGCCGCGGTCTGCGCCTGAGTCAGCGAAGCACGCACCACCAGCAACGCATTGAACGCCGCCAGGGTCGAACCCACACCAATACCGACCAGCACCAGACGGAAGCCATGCAGGCCCGTGCGGCGCGTCAACAGCCACACCAGCACCGAAGTCGCCAAGCCACCAACCACAGCGCCCAGAGCAACCTCAACGGGACCGGAATTGAAGACAATAATCTGCAACAGCGCACCGGTCGCGGCACCATTCGTGAAGCCGATAATATCCGGCGAACCCAGGGCATTACCCGAAATCACCTGGAAAATCGCACCCGACAGACCAAGCGCCGCACCCACCAGAAGCGCCGCCACAATACGCGCCGCACGCTGCTGAGCGAAAGTCACAGCAATCTGCTTACCCTCACCCATCAACGCCGGAATGACCTTCTCCGGGGCGAGCTTATAATCACCCTGCAACATGCCCCAAAACGCCAGCGCCGCAATCAGCACCACCAACGCCACATTCAGGATCAGCACACGCCACGGCACCTGAGCACTCAGCGGACCGCGCACAGTCAACACCGGGCGGCCACCCAAATCGCGGCCGCTACGACGCGCAGAACGATTAGCGGAGCTGGTGGCAGTCGCCGTCGAAACAGCGGAAGAATTCGACATCAGAGAGCCTCCACCTTACGACGAGTCATCAAGAACAAGAACACCGGGGCACCGGCAAGAGTCGCCACAATACCCACCTGAGTCTCCTGCGGAGCCACCAGCACACGCGCCAACACGTCAGCACACAGCAGCCACACCGGACCCAACAGCGCCGAACCATAATTCACCCAGCGCACATCATTACCGAGCAAAGCACGCACCACAAACGGCACCGCCAAACCCACAAAACCAATCGGACCCACCGCAGCAGTCGCCGCACCGGCAAGCACCGTCACCGCCAGCAACGTCAAATTCTGGGTCGTACGCACACTCACGCCGAGGCTAGTCGCCGCCTCCTCGCCCATACTCAGAGCATTAATCGCAGGAGCCACAAAGAACGCCACCAGCATACCCAGCACAATCACCGGACCCACCGTGGACGCGATATCCATACCGCGGCCCTCCAGCGAACCGGCAACCCACACACGGAACTCGTTATACGCATCCTGATCAGCCAAAATCAGGCCCTGCGCAATCGCCGACAGCGCCGCAGAAATCGCCACACCCGCCAGAGCGAGCTTCACAATCGATCCGTCACGGCCACGACCCAGCGTGTACACCAGCACCGCAGCCAACGCGCCACCAATCGTTGCAGCAACCATGTACTGCCAAATACCCATCACGCCAAAAACCACCACGGAGCCAATCACAGCCACCGCAGCACCGGCGTTCACACCCATCAGGCCGGGCTCAGCCAACGGGTTACGAGTCAACGACTGCATCAGAGAACCGGCAATAGCCAACGCCGCACCCGCAGCAAGACCCACCAGGGTACGCGGAATGCGCTGCTCCATCACAATCGTCTGCGCCTGCTCAGAAGCAGTGCCATTGAAAACAGCCAGAACCTGATCCGGCGGAAGATTATTCGACCCGAACAGCAAAGAAGCAGCCACAGCCCCCACCAAAAGCACCGCAAACAAGAACAGAAAAGCCAGGCGCTTACCCAACTTCTGCCCCTGAATCACAGAACCCTGACGGGACGTACTCTCCTGCTGAACATCTCGGGACAATGAGCTCGTGCGGGCCACTATGCTCCTTATGCTCGATACAAGAAAACGGGGAGGCGCGCCCGGCGCACCCACAAGAAGGGGCACCCAGCACACCGGTAGATAATGAGAGAAACGCCGGAGCGGGCGGGTATTCCCCCACCCGCATCCGACGTTAAGTCTTAGCGCTTACGGGTCAGCAGCAGCGCAGCGGCACCCACAATGCTTACGCCCAGAACCACCACGCCAATCCACGGGAACGCAGCACCGTAAGTCACGGTCTGAACGGTGGATGCGGTGTTAGCCGCGCCCGAAGCCGAAGCGCTCGGGTTCGACGCGGTACCGCGCGCAGCAGCCGAAGAAGATGCGCTCGCCGAAGCGGTCGCCTTCTTCTGGGCATTTGCAGAAGCCGAAGCAGCAGGCGCAGCGGAAGAGCCAGAGGTACCGGAAGAGTCAGCTTCCGCGTTCAGGCGGTCGTACTCCTCCTTGGTGATGGTGTTGCCGTCAGCGTCGGTGTACACGGTCTCAGCCTCAGCCGCGCCACCCGCAGAACCATTCGAGGAGCCGTTCGAGCCACCATTGGACGAGGACTCGTTGGAATCGTTAGAGCCCTGAGCCTCGTCTGCAGAGTCTGAGTTGTTAGAGTTCGAGCCGCCATTCGAGGAACCACCGTTGCTCTTCGAGCTGGAAGAGCCGCGGTTCGAGGAAGAACCCGAAGAGTTCGAGGAGGAATTATCCGAACCGCCCTCACCCACCACGGTGAACTCGGGGCTGCGGTTGCTGTACGCCTCGGTGCCCAGGTACTTGCCGTCCTTGTCACGCTTCTCACCAGTTGCAAGGAAACGCAGAGTGTGGGTGCCAGCGCCAACATCCGGCAGAACGAAGGAACCGGAGACCTTACCGTTGCCATCGGTCTTCTGCTGGTGCACCACGCAAGCGCCCTGTGCCGCATCGGAGGGGCACAGGTTACCGTCGTCCACCTTCACGGACACCACAGTGTTCGCGGGGAAGCCGCTCACGCTAAAGGAAATCACGCCGTGCTCGCTCACAGACGAAGAAACGGTCGAGGAAGTGCCGGGAGTCGATGCCTTCGCACCGCCCGGAGGCAGAGCGGATGCGGTGCCAACACCCAAGCCCAGCGCCAGGGTTGCGGCAGCGCAGGCGGTCAGCGCCTTAGAGGTCAGGGATGCCTTCGGGGCTCCCGAAAAAGGTGCACGCATGGTGGTCCTTTCAAAATTACCGGGGTCGAAGCTGAACGCTACCGGGTTCGTGGAGGTGCAGTTCAGCGGGTCGTGACCCGAATGGTTGGAGGCACCCGATCCACGCCCCTGTTCAAGGGTGCAGGGTCAAAAGTGTGGAGCGTGGACCGGTGCCGATGTGAATGTGTGGTCAGAGAGCTTACTTCTTGGAGGTGCGCAGCAGCAGAGCCGCAGCCAAAACCACCAGGCCAGCCGCCGAGAGCAGCAGGTTATTGGCGTTGTTGACCAGCCACTTGGTCAGACCGGTCAGCTCAGTACCCTCAATGGTCGGGCCCTGTGCCTTCGTGCCTGCGGCGGAGTTCTGCGAGCCCTGCGTGTTCTGCGAGTTCTGCGAACCGGCGGCAGCCTTCACTGCCTTCTTCGCGTTGGCTTCGGTCTTCTGCAGGTTGGTTGCCAGGTTCTTCTGCGCGCTCTGAACCTTCGCCTTAGCCTGCACGCGGTTCACGACCGGAGCGGTGCTCTGCGAGAGCGCGGCGAGGGATGCGTCCACGTCGGTGGCGCGGGTGCTGATGCGGCCGCCCGCGTTACGCATGGGCACAGGTGCCGTGGAGGTTGCGGTTGCGGGGTTTTCGTTCAGCTCTTCGACCAGCTGGTCGGTAGCGTCCTGCTCATCGCGGGAAACGTCCTGACGAGGGGTAACAGCACGTTCCACGGTCATGTCAGCAAAACCGAGCACCGCATTTTCAGCGCCCTGGTTGCCGTTGTGCACAACCACGCGGTAGGTTGCGGCGGGCATGCTCACGCTGGTTTCGTAGCTGAAGCTGCGGTTGCCATCCAGACGCTTCCAGCCGGAGCCGTAGAGAGTCTGCGGGGAGTTACCGAGGTAGGTTGCGGCGTACACCCAGGTGCCCGGTTCAGCGTTCGGCACGGTCACGGTCACGGTGGAGCCGTCACGGCTCACCTGCACGCCATTACCAGCGGTCAGTTCGGAGGCATTGACCGGCTCGGGCGCGTCACCGGGGGCGTACTCACCGATGGTGAAGGTGGTGTTGATGCCGCCCTGGCTGTTGGCGCCGCCGTAGGTTCCGGATCGGTCGCCCTCACGCAGGCTACCGGTCAGCAGGCGCAGGGTGTGCTCACCGGAGGCGTACTTTGCCGCGTCTTCGTCATTCTTGAAAGCTGCGTTATCGCGGGTGGGCAGGTCAATCCAGGCGTCGATGTGGCCGTTTTCGTCGGGGGTGACGATAGCCCAGATGGTGCGGTTGTCGTTGACCGCGGTGGCGTCGTTACGGGATACCTTGCCGTCGTCAATCTTCAGACCGATAACGGATGCCTTCTTGTCTTCGGGGTTGCACCAGCCGTCACCGGTCAGGTGCAGCTTGCCACCCTGAACCGCCTTGGGGTTCTCGATGGTCAGGCGCGGGGTGAAGGAGTCATCGGCGGGGGCGCAGGTTTTCGAGTCTTCGCTGGGTGCGGGGGTCGGCTCTGCGGTAGGTGCCGGGGTGGGTTCTGCGGTAGGTGCCGGGGTGGGTTCTGCAGTTGCGCTAGGGTCAGCGGTAGCAGAGGGGTCCGCGGTAGGCTCGGCAGTCACAGAAGGCTCTGCAGTTGCAGAAGGCTCTGCAGTTGCACTGGGCTCAGCGGTGGGCTCTGCGGTCGGTGCCGGGCTCGGAGCCGGGTCGCTCAGCGTAATATTCTGCGACACAGATGCACGACGGTCGTAGGTGTTACCGTCCGCATCCGTACCACCCAGGGAGCCGGAAAGCACCTGAATACGGTGGCTGGTACCCTCCACGGTCCAGCCCTTGTTCTTCAGCTGCTCAGCGGTCAGACCGGTGTTTTCGGGGGTCGGCAGGGACACCTCAACCTCGAAGGTGCCGTCCTCTTTGGCGGTTGCCATGAAGTTCGCGGGCGAGTTGCCGCCCTTCTTGGTGATCGGGTTAATCGCCTGGTGCGCTTCATCCGGCAGGGCGTCGAGGAACTTCACTGCGAACACTGCGCCGCGACCGGGTGCGGTGCTGGTAAAGCCGGTGCCGCGCAGCACGAGCTTACCTTCGCGCCACTTCTCGGTGGAGATGGTCACGGCAGCCTTAGCTTCCTGCTGGGTGGCGGCGGGAGTATCCGCGAATGCGAGAGTGGAGCCGGTCAGCGCTGCACCGGGGGTGATGAGCGCGCCGGCGAGAGCCACGACGGCACCATAGCGGGCTGCGGTGCGCACGGGTCGAGTTTCGGTCATGGTGGTCCTTGAGGATGGTGTGGTGGGTCGTGCATCCCCTTCCCGCCGCG